>CBFDDT010000051.1:0-21888 GCA_965603635.1 uncultured bacterium
GCGCCCGCGCTGGCGCTGGCCAGTGACATCCACGCAGACCCGCAAACGGACAACATTAACTATTTCTACCGGCTCGCCGCGATATTGGACCTGAACGGCGACGGCGTCATGGAGATCGTCGTCGAGGACGGCTATTACGAGGGCGGTGGCGTCGGGGTCTTCACGGTCGAAGGCGGCGAGCCCGAATTAATTCTCCACGAGGGCTGCGGCGCCTGATCGGTTTTCCAAAAGAGCCTTTGAAGTCCCCTTCCATTAGTCCGGCAATGCCCCGTGGCGCCCCGATCTCGATTGGCCCTAGACGACACAGCCCAAAAAGACCATGATACGGGCCTCTTCCGGAAGAATTAACCCTAATACTGGGCAAGCCTGACCTGGGTTCCATCTTACGCGGGGTATGGTACCGCGAAGGAGCGCGGCGGGAATATTGTACGGCCGGAAGCGCAACGTAAACAGGGAGAAAGTTATGAAAAAATTACTTGTTGGCCTCTTGTGGGCCGCGCTCGCCGTAACCGGCGGACAGGCCACGGCGGGAACGCCGGACGACACCCTCGTCATGGCCAAGGACATGAGCGACATCATCACCCTCGACCCAGCCGAGGTGTTCGAGTTCACCGGCGGCGAGCTGACCGCCAACATCTACGACCGAGTCATGATGTTCGAGCCCGACGATTTGGGCACGCTGGTCGGCGGCGTCGCCGAGAGCTATGAGATCAGCGCCGACGGCAAGACCGTCACCCTCAAGATCCGGCCCGGGCAGAAGTTCCATTCCGGCAACCCGGTGACCGCCGAGGACGTGGCCTTCTCGCTGAGCCGGGTGATCAAGCTCAACAAGACGCCGGCGTTCATTTTCACCCAGTTCGGCTGGAACCCGGACAACGTCGACGGTCTGGTCAAGGCGACCGACGCCATGACCGTCAGCCTGACCATCAACGCGGAATTCTCGCCCGGTCTGGTGCTCAACTCGCTGCAGGCCGGCGTCGGCTCGGTGGTCGACATGAAGACGGTCATGGCCAACGAGAAGGACGGCGACCTGGGTTATGAGTGGCTGAAGAACCACAGCGCCGGTTCAGGCGCCTTCTCGCTCAAAACATGGAACGCGAACGAGCTGGTCATCCTCGAGGCCAACCCGAACTACCGCCACGGCGCCCCGGACATGAAGCGCGTCATCATGCGCCACGTGCCCGAGCCCTCGGCCCAGCGCCTGCTGGTCGAAAAGGGCGACGTAGACATCGCGCGCAACCTGCAACCGGACCAGATCAAGGGCCTGGCGGGCAATGATGACGTCGTGATTGGCAAATACCCCAAGGCGGGCCTGACCTACGTGGCCACCAACGACGCCCACGAAATCCTGGGCAAGCCGCAGGTGCGCCTGGCCATGCGCTACCTGATCGACTACGACGGCATGGTCAATTCCTTCCTCGCCGGCGAGTACAAGGTCCATCAGGCGATCTGGCCGTCGGGCCTCTGGGGCTCCTACGACGAGAAGCCATTCTCGCTCGACATTGAAAAGGCCAAGGGGCTGCTTGCCGAGGCCGGGTATCCGAATGGTTTCAAGATCAAGATTGACACCTTGACCGAGTCACCCTTCTCCGAGATTGCCCAGTCGATCCAGCAGACCCTCGCGAAGGCCGGAATCCAGGCCGAAATCACCCTCGCGGAGGGCAAGACCCTGTGGCCGAAATACCGCGCGCGCAAACACGAGATCATCGTCGCCCGCTGGTCGCCGGACTACATCGATCCGCACTCCAACACCGACTCTTTTGCCCACAATCCGGACAACAGCCTCGAGGCGAAGCTGACCGGTAAGCTGGCCTGGCGCACCTCCTGGTCCGATCCGGAAGTCAACGCACTCACCGAGGCCGCGGCCAAGGAGCTGGACCTGATCAAACGCAAACAGATGTACGCCGAACTGCAGAAAAAGGTGCAGATGGTTTCGCCGTTCTCGATCATGTTCCAGCGCAGCGAACAAGCCGTGCTGCGCAAGAACGTGAAGGGCTATGTCAGCGGCTCCAACTTCGATCTGGTGTTCTATCGGAACATCACCAAGTAGCGTTCGAATACTGCCGTGACCAATAGCAGCGGCCCTATTGCGGCGGGGGCGGGCGGAGGCCCGTCCCCGCGGCTTTTTATCGTTAGGGCGGCGAACCTCCTGTTCACCCTGTCGCTGACTTTCGTCGGCCTGACCGCGGTCACCTTCATCATCGGCCGGGTCATGCCGGTCGACCCGGTGTTGGCGATCGTCGGCGACCGCGCCTCCAGCGAAACCTATGAGGCCATGCGCCTCCAGCTCGGCCTCGACAAGCCGATGATCCAGCAATACCTGATCTATCTCCTCAACCTGCTTCAGGGCGACTTTGGCAAATCGATCATGACCACCCGGCCGGTGCTCGACGACCTGATCCGCTTTTTTCCGGCGACCTTCGAACTGGCCAGCATCGCCACCATCGCCGGCATCTTTATCGGCGTGCCCATGGGGGTGGTCGCGGCGGTCCGCCAGGGCCGCCTGACCGACCACATCGTGCGCGTGCTCGGACTGATCGGCTATTCGGTGCCGATCTTCTGGCTCGGCCTGATGGCGCTTCTGGTGTTCTACGCGCGCCTCGATTGGCTGCCCGGGCCGGGCCGCATCGAGGTCTACTACGACGGCATCGTCGATCCGGTCACCGGCTTCATCCTGATCGATTCGGCGATGCAGGGCGAGTGGGAGGTTTTCGACAACGCGGTCTCGCACCTGGTGCTGCCGGCGTCCATGCTGGCGACCTACGCACTCGCCTACATCGCGCGCATGACGCGCAGCTTCATGCTCGACCAGCTCAGCCAGGAATACGTCATCACCGCCCGGGTCAAGGGCCTGTCCGAGTTCGCGGTAATCTGGCGTCACGCCTTCCGCAACGTGCTGGTCCAGCTGATCACCATTATCGGCCTGACCTACGCCTCGCTGCTCGAAGGCTCGGTGCTGACCGAGACGATCTTCGCCTGGCCGGGCATCGGCCAGTACATCACCAACTCGCTGTTCAATGCCGATATGAACGCGGTCATCGGCGGCACGGTGGCGGTCGGCATCTGTTTCGTCGGCATCAACATGCTGTCCGACACGCTCTACCGCCTCGTCGACCCGAGGGTGCGGTGATGGCAGAAGGCATGGCGCCCGGGGCGGGAAACATGAAACGGCTGCGCGGATGGCTGCTGACGGACTCGCCGGGATCCGCCTTCCACGCCCGCTGCCAGCGGTTCTATCTGAACTGGCGCGCGTTCCGCACCAATCCAATCGCCGTAATCGGTCTGGTGATCATCGCAACCCTTGTGCTGGTGGCCGCATTTGCGCCGCTTCTGACTCAGGCGGACGGCACCGAGCAATACCTCGCCGACCGCCTGCTGGCGCCGAGCGCCGAGCACTGGTTCGGCACCGACGAGCTCGGCCGGGACATCTATGAGCGCATCATCTGGGGCTCGCGGATCACACTCTACATCGTCGGGCTGGTCGGTATCCTGGTGGTGCCCATAGGCGTCCTGATCGGCACGGTGGCCGGCTACGTCGGCGGCTGGGTCGATAACGTGCTGATGCGCTTCACCGACATCTTCCTGGCTTTCCCGCGGCTGATCCTGGCGCTTGCCTTCGTCTCGGCGCTCGGCCCCGGGATCGAGAACGCGGTGCTCGCCATCGCGCTGACCACCTGGTCGCCCTATGCGCGCCTGGCCCGCGCCGAGACCATCACCATCCGCAACAGCGAATACATCATGGCGGCGCGGCTGCAGGGCGCCTCGGCCCCGCGCATTCTCTATGGCCATATCATGCCGCTGTGCATCTCCTCGGTAATCATCCGCCTGACTCTCGACATGGCCGGGATCATCCTGACCGCGGCCGGGCTCGGCTTTCTGGGCCTCGGCGCCCAGCCGCCGCTGCCCGAGTGGGGGGCCATGATCTCGACCGGCCGGCAGTACATTCTGGACCAGTGGTGGGTGGCCGCGGTGCCAGGGTTGGCGATCTTCGTGGTCAGCCTCGGCTTCAACCTGCTGGGCGACGGCCTGCGCGACGTACTCGACCCGAAAAGCGGGGGCTCCGGATGACCGAAGCGCCACTGCTCGTGGTCGAGGACCTGCGGGTCGACTTCGCCACGCCAAAGGGCCTGGTGGAGGCGGTGCGCGGGGTCAACTTCACCCTCGGCCGCGAGAAGCTGGGCATCGTCGGCGAATCCGGCTCGGGCAAGTCGGTGACCGGGCGATCGATTCTCAAGCTCATCCCGCCACCGGGGCAGGTGCGGGCCAAGCGGCTGGAGTTCAACGGCGTCGATCTGCTCGGCGCCAACGAGCGGACCATGCGCAAAATCCGCGGCGAGGGCATCTCCATGGTCATGCAGGACCCCAAATTCTCGCTCAACCCGGTGATGACCGTGGGCGCCCAGATTGCCGAGGCCTACCGGATCCACGCCGGGACCTCGGCGGCGGAGGCCAAGCGGCGTTCGTTGGAAATGCTCGCCTCGGTGCGCATCCGTGACCCCGAACGCGTCTACCGCGCTTATCCGCACGAGGTCTCGGGCGGCATGGGTCAGCGCATCATGATCGCCATGATGCTGATCCCCGATCCCGACATCCTGATCGCCGACGAGCCGACCTCGGCGCTCGACGTGACGGTGCAGCTTCAGGTGCTGGCGATCATGGACGACCTGGTGACCCAGCGCGGCATGGGGCTGATCTTCATCAGCCACGATTTGAGCCTGGTCGCCTCATTCTGCGACCGGGTGCTGATCATGTATGGCGGCCGGATCATGGAGGTCTGCGAGGCTTCCAAGCTGGCGCAGGCCCGTCATCCATACACCCAGGGGCTGCTCCACTGCCTGCCGCGGGTCGAGGGCGGTGGCGGCGAGGACCTTCCGGTGCTCAATCGCGACGCGGCTTGGCTGGAGCAGGACCTGTGATCGAGGTCGAGGCTCTCAACGTCTTCTTCGGCCACGGCCGCGACGAGGTCCACGCGGTGCGCGACGTCTCCTTCAGCGTGGCCGACGGCGAGAGTTTCGGGCTGGTCGGCGAATCGGGCTCCGGCAAGTCCACGGTGCTGCGCGCGCTCTGCGGGCTCAACCCGCACTGGACGGGCCGCATGACGGTGGATGGCATGGAACTCAAGCCGCGCCGTGACAAGGCCTTCTACAAGCTGGTCCAGATGGTCTTCCAGGACCCCTACGGCTCGCTGCATCCGCGCCATACCGTGGACCGAATTCTGTCCGAGCCCATCGCGATCCACGGCCTGCGCGACCCGGACGGGCGGATATCCCTGGCGCTGGAGGAGGTCGGGCTCGGCCCGGCGTTCCGCTACCGCTTTCCGCATCAACTCTCGGGCGGCCAGCGCCAGCGGGTCGCCGTGGCCCGGGCGCTGATCCTCGAGCCCAAGATCCTGCTGCTCGACGAACCGACCTCGGCGCTCGACGTATCGGTCCAGGCGGAGGTCCTCAACCTGCTCCGCCGCCTGAAGCGGGAGCGCAACCTGACCTATGTTCTGGTCAGCCACGATCTGGCGGTAGTGGCGCACATGTGCGCCCGGCTAACGATCATGAACCGCGGCCGGGTGGTCGAAACGGTCGCCACCGACGCGCTGGGCGATACGGACTCCCTGTCCCCCTACAGCCGGCAACTGCTGGTCGCCAGCAAGGGTTACGACCGCGCGGCGGTCGATCAATTCGTCGATTTCGAATAGCAAGGGCCAAACGTTCATGGACACCAACCGTTTCACCAGACTTTCCCTGGTCACGATCGACCCCGCGCGCGACGGGGTCCTGATCGACCTGGTCTATGCGACAGCCGACAATGTGACCGGCCGGCCGATCTACCGGAATCCGGTCTGCTGCTTGCGGCAAGAAACCCATGACGCGCTGATGCGCGCGGTGGCGCTGGCCCGGCCGATCGGATACGGCATCCTGGTTTTCGACGCCTTCCGGCCGCAAAAGGCGCAGGAGGTCCTGTGGGCGTTCAACCCCGACCCGCTGCAGGTCGCCGACCCGGCCACGGGATCGAACCACACGCGCGGCATCGCGGCCGACCTTACCCTGGTGGATACGGCGACCGGCCGGCCGCTCGACATGGGCACCGGCTTCGATGCCTTCTGCAAGACATCCTATCATGCCTCGACCAAGGTTTCGGCTG
Source organism: uncultured bacterium (assembly GCA_965603635.1). GTDB lineage: Bacteria > Pseudomonadota > Alphaproteobacteria > UBA8366 > JADFVY01 > JADFVY01. The sequence goes on from CBFDDT010000051.1 coordinate 6,136, forward strand.
AGGCGCAAGCCAACCGCTTTCTGCTGCTGGGCCTGATGACCGCCGCCGGCTGGACCCATATCGAAAGCGAGTGGTGGCACTATCAGCTACCCGGAACCGGCTGGCCCCTGCTAAGCGACGACAGCGCGCCGACGCCGATGATGTGACGGATCACCCCGCCCCCTCGCGCGGCCACCGCCGCATCATGGCGAGGATCGCGGCCGGGGCGCCGGCGGCCAGCAGATGTTTGATCGAATGGCCGCTGACGGCGCCGCCGGTCAAATCGAAGACGCCGTGGTCGTAGTGCTCGAACAGCTTGGCCAGCGCATAGAAGGCCAGCGCGGCCATCAGGTAGCGCGCCCGCAGATAGCGCCCGCCGGGGAACAGATACAGCACCAGCGGGATCAGGACGACCGGCCAGAACTGCACCAGCCCGTAAGCGCGCAGGTCGCCGGCGCCCCGTATCTCTCCGTAATCCCACAAGATCACGCTGGCCGCCCCGGCCATGACCAGCAGGTTGAGCCCCCTGCAGGCGATCCACGCCCGTGAAATCCGGTCCGACAGCACGGCGGCGACCAGCGCCATGAAGGCGACGGTCATCGGCAGCCGGTCCCAGAACAGCGTCGAATTGTTCGGGTCAAGGTGGTACCAGGCCGAGCCCGGCCCGACCAAGGCCACGCCCGCAAAGAAATAGACGAAGGGCACCGGGTCCCCGTCGCCCATCGGCGGCACGCCGAACCAGCCGCGCCACAGCGCCCCCAGCCCCGCGAGCCCGACCAGCGTAAAGGGCAGGTTCGACATGACGTTGCCAAATCGCGGGATGCCCAGCCAGCCCCGCCCGTCGGCGAGCAGGTGATAGGCCGGGTCCTGCGGGATCGCCGGCACAAGCAAGAACACCCCCGCCGCCGCCAGCGCGGTGAGGCCCCACAACAGCGCTATCCGTTGTCCGCGCGTCACCGCTCCACCGCCTTATGCTGGCGCATCTTGTGAGGGTAACGGCCATGCAGCCATTTCAGCAGGAGCGGCGGCAACAGGGTGGTCAGCACAATAACGATGATCATGCCGGCGTAAATCTCGTTGGAGAACACGCCGGCCTGGCGCCCCAGTTCGGCGAAGACCAGCCCGACCTCGCCGCGCGGCGCCATGGCCACCCCGATGGCGATGCGCGAGTGCCAGCTTTCGCGCAAAAACAGCGCGCCGCCGAACTTCCCCGCCACGGCGACAATGAACATGGAGCCTGAAAACATCCAGATATAGCTGGAGCTCCAGTCGATCTCGCGCAGGCTGAGCGACAGCCCCACCATGACGAAAAAGATCGGCGTGAACAGCCGAATGATAGGATGCATCTGGGTCGAAATGCGCTGGGCGAATATGCGATCCGCACGAATGGCGACGCCGAAGGGCAGGAAGAAGCGCCGCGACAAGGCGAGGCCCGCCGCGAACCCGCCCAGCAATTCCGGCGCGCCGATCTCGTGCGCCGCCCAGGCGAAGAATAGCACCAGAGAGACGATCATGGTGGGGATCAGCCCCGGGATCGTGGTCTCCCCTTCCAGCCGCCGGATTGCAACCGCCATCAGCTTCGCCGCGATCGGCGCCAATACGAAAAACACGGTGATGAACAGCAGAACCGTGCCGGCATTGACCAGGCTCACCCCGCCCTCGGTGGCGAACTCGTACAGCAGCGCCAGCAACACCACGCCCATGATGTCGTCGAGCACGGCGGCACCCAGCACCACCTGGCCCTCATGCCGGTTGCGCACGCCAAGATCCGTCATCACCCGCACCGTGATGCCGATGCTGGTGGCGGTCAGCGTGCCGCCGATGAACATCGAAACCAGCGGCGACAGGCCGAAGGCGTAATGCCCCAGCGCGAAGCCCAGCGCGAAGGGAAAGACCAGCCCGCCCAGCGCCACGACCAGCGATTTGCCACCGCTGCGCCGCAGGCGGGTCAGGTCGGTTTCCAGCCCGACCTCGAACAGCAGCAGGATAATGCCGATCTCGGCCAGCATGCGGATCGCGTCGAACGGCTCAACCCAGCCCAGCAGGCTGGGGCCCAGCACCACGCCCGCGACCAGTTCCCCCATCACCGACATCGACCCCAACCGCGCCGCCAGTTCGGCAAACACGCGCGCCGTGACCAGAATGATCAGCAGGACCTGCAGGAATTGATGGATTTCGGTCGGCATGGCCGCGATCCTAGAACATATTCGACCGGCTTGGTATCGCCGACAACGCCCTATCGTTTTTCCTTGCCTCGCCAGCGGCGGTTGGACAAGCTGTGCGTTATGTCAGGGAAAGGTGAATTCGATCCGGAAACGATAGCCGAGGCTGGCGCGGGTGACTCCGCCGCCATTGCGGCCATCCATGTCGAGAGTTGGCGCGAGGTTTATCGGGGTATTCTGCCCGACCGCTTTCTGGACCATGACGTCATGGAGGAGCGGCGGGCTTACTGGGACGCTGCCCTGGCATCCCCCCGGGCCGGAGATTTCACGTTGGCCGCCTCGCGGGGCGGGACCGTCCGGGGCTTCATATCGGTCACGCGCGGCGGCGAGCCCGGCTACGACGCGCTTATCGACAGCCTGCATGTGATGCCCGGCGAACGCGGTGCGGGCCTGGGACGTAAACTGATCGGCCGGGCAGTGGCGCGGTTGATCGACGAGGGCGCATCGTCGGTCGCCCTGCGGGTCTATGCGGCCAACGAGTCCGCCATTCGGTTCTACGAACGCCTCGGCGGCCTGGCCGACGGAACCGGCATCGACCCCTTCGCCGGCGCCCACATGCCGGACTTCAGATATGGCTGGCGCGACCTGCCTGCACTGGCAAGGGCGTGCGGAGAGTAGCCGGCTCACGCGCCGCAACCACGTCCACCGGCCAAGTTCGCATCATGGCGATGACGATAACCGGGCACAACGCGGCAAGCAGATGCTTGATGGAATGCCCGCTGATCGCGCCGGCGAAAAGATCGAAGATTTCGCGGTCCAACAGCTCGGCGAGCTTGGCCAGCGCATAGACAAAGATTGCGAGTCCGATATGGCCGGTCTTCACCCGCGCACCCCCGGGGAACAGCCACAGGATCACGGGCGCCGCGACCAGCGGCAGGAACTGCACCAGGAAATAGGCCCTGAGATCGCCGACGCCGCGCGCCTCGCCGATACTCCAGGCGGCAACGCTTCCGGCCCCGGCGGCGGCCAGCAGCAACAGGCCCCAGCGCACGCTCCAATCGTGATGCACCCGGTCAGCCAGAATCGCGGCGACCAGTCCCATGAAGGCGACCGTCAGGAAGATGCGGTCCAGCAGCAGGGTCTCGTTGTTCGGGTCGGCGTGGTACCAGCCCGAGGCCGGCCCCACCAGCAGCACACCCAGAAAGAACACGGCATAGGGCATGCGAGCCGACGCATCCTGCACCGGCGTCCCGAACCAGCCGAGATAGAGCGCGCCCAGCCCCAATATTCCGGCAAGCGTGAAGGGCGCATTGGAGATCACGTCACCAAACCGCGGCATGCCGAGAACCAGCCGCCGGTCCACGAAGTCGTGGTACTGCAGGTCCTGCGGGATCGGCGCCACGAACAGATAGACCCCGGCGATCGCCAGGGCAGTGAGCAAGACAAGAATCCCGATACGGTTTTGATGCGACATGATGCGGCCTCCCAAGGCGGGCAAGGGGATTGCAGTCGCAACAACCTGAACCACCGTGGGCGAAAAGCAAACGGCGATGGAATTCAGGGATCAGGCGCCGAAAAAGGACGGCAGGAAAATCCCGCCGCCCTTGTTCGCCTCAACGTCTGGATCAGCGGCGGATGCCGCGGACGATAAGATAGTCGCGGGGCACGCAGATGCCCATTTCGGTCTTGAAGCCGTTATGGAACGCGATCCAGTTCTGCTTCAACTCGGCGCGCGACACATCGTCGATCTTGTCGGCCAGCGCCCGGGTCGGGCCATACCCGTCATAGAAGGTATCCCAGGATGCCTCGCCATCGGGCTCGCGATAAAACGAGGTGCCCGGCTCGAAGGTGAGATCGAAATCCTCGCTCAGCAGTTCGCGCACGCGCTCCGGGTTGCCCCAGGCAAACGGCGACGGCGGCGGGTCGCCCACGGGTGCTGGCATGAAGGCCTTCATGATCCTGAACATCTCGAAGACATTGCTGTCGGGCGTCCAGACCGCCAGCGCCAGGCGTCCGCCCGGGCGGACGACCCGGCCAAGTTCGGCCGCGGCGTCTTCCTGGCGCGATGCGAACATCACGCCGAAGGTGGAAATCGCCGCGTCGAACGCACCGTCCGCATGGGCCAGCGCCTCGGCGTCACCCTGTTCGAACTGGATGGCAAGGTTGCGCTGGGCGGCGTAACGCGCGCCGGCCGCGACGACATCGGCGGCAAAATCGACGGCGGTGACGTCGAACCCGCGATCGGCTAGGCGCCGCGCCGTCCAGCCGGTGCCGGTGGCGAGGTCCATGATCTTCTCGCCATGGCGCGGCTCCAGCCGGTTGATGCAGTGCTCGATCGCATCGCCAATGCCGCGGCTGACCTCGTCATAGGCATGCCCACCGGCCGACCAGACCGAAGACGGAACCGCGTTATGCGGACGAATGGGGTAATCCTGTTCCTTGAAAGCATATGACACGTCGTTCTCTCCTCTTTTGTTGTTCCGGAAAATCCGGAATTGCCGGCGACGCCGCCCTGTATGGTCTTGACCCGCCATGCCGGAATGCGCCTACTGTGGCGGCTCGGGGTTGAATTCATCGTGTGAACAAGCGTTGAATTAACCAACCGACGATTCTCTTCCCCCTGGTTTCACAAGGCTCCGCCATGCAGCTTCCGACCATTCGCAAACCTTACCTGCTGTTCCTGGGCGATTCGCCCGACCTGTTGACGGCGAAGACCGCCATCGGTGTTGCCCATTGGCGGCCCGAATGGTGCGCCGGGCAGATGCGGCTCGAGGGCTGCAAGGCCGATGCGAGCCTGCCCGACATGACCATCGCGCAGGCCGCCGAACAAGGCGTCGGCACGCTGATCGTCGGGGTCGCGACCACCGGCGGCGTGCTGCCCGATGGCTGGACCGGCTATATGGTGGCGGCGCTCGAAGCGGGACTGGACATCGCCAGCGGGCTACATTCGCGCCTGGCCGACATCCCGGCCATTGCCGAGGCGGCGGCGCGTCACGGAAGGCAGATATTCGACGTGCGCCACCCGGCGCAGAATTTCGAATGCGGCACCGGCAACAAGCGTTCGGGCAAGCGGCTGCTGGCGGTGGGCACCGACTGTTGCGTGGGCAAGATGTATTCCGCGCTGGCCATCGCCCGGGAAATGGAAGAGCGCGGCATGGATGTTGATTTCCGCGCCACCGGCCAGACCGGTATCTTCATCGCCGGCGGCGGGGTGTCGGTGGATGCGGTGGTGGCGGACTTCATCTCCGGCGCCACCGAGGCGCTGTCGCCGGCCGCCGACCCCGGCCACTGGGATATTATCGAGGGACAGGGCAGCCTGCTGCACCCGGCCTATGCCGGGGTCAGCCTGGGCCTGCTGCACGGCTCGCAACCGGACGCGCTGGTGTTGTGCCACGAGGCCGGGCGGCTGATCATGGACGATATGGACGGGCGGCCGATGCCGGGGATCGCGGAGACCATCGACGCCAACCTCCGCGCCGCGCGGGTCACCAACGGGCATGTGCAAATGGCCGGCATCTGCATTAACACGCGGTTGCTGAACGAGGATGAGGCGCTGACGCTGATGGCGGAAGCGGAGGCGTTGTTTGGCGTGCCCTGCGTCGATCCGGTGCGCACCGGCGTGAACCCGATCGTCGACCGGATCGGGAGCCTGTAGCGCCATGCGAAACTATACAATCCTCAGCGAATCATGGGCGCTGAAGGAACCCTTCGTAATCTCCAGGATGACGCAATACAGCGCCGAGGTGGCCGTCGTGGAGATCGCGGAGGACGGCGCAACCGGTTACGGCGAAGTCGAGCGCGCCGATTATTTCGAACCGCATTTGCCCAACGTGCTGGAGGCGCTTGAAGCGGCGCGGCCGAATATCGAGGCGGGGATGGGACGGATGGACCTGCTGGACGCCATGCCGGCCGGCCCGGCCCGCGCGGCCATCGACTGCGCGCTGTGGGACCTGGAGGCCAAACAGGCCGGCAAGCGGGTCTGGGAACTGGCGGGGCTGGCGTCACCAAAGCCGCTGGAGACCGCCTATACGCTGGTGCTGGGCACGCCCGAGGCAATGGCCGCCGCCGCGGCCCGCAATGCGGACAGGCCGCTGCTGAAGCTGAAACTGGGTGGCGAAGGCGATATCGAGCGTGTCGCCGCCGTGCGCAAAGCGGCCCCCGACGCGCGCCTGATCGTGGACGCCAACGAGGCCTGGACGCTGGACATGCTGGCCCCCTATATCGCGGCGCTGGCGGGGCTGGGGGTGGAGCTGATCGAACAGCCGCTACCGCGCGGCGGCGACCGGGCGCTGGCCGATGCAGCGCGCGCCGTGCCGGTCTGCGCCGATGAATCCTGCCATGACCGGGCGACGCTGACCGATGTCGCGGGGCATTACGACTATATCAATATCAAGCTGGACAAGACCGGCGGCCTGACCGAGGCGCTGCTGCTGGCCGAGGAAGCCACCGCCATGGGGCTGGGCCTGATGGTCGGCTGCATGGTCGGCACCTCGCTGGCGATGGCCCCGGCGATGCTGATCGGCGGCCTGGCGGAACGCTTCGTCGATCTCGACGGCCCCCTGCTGCTGTCCCGCGACCGCGAACCCGGCATCGTCTTCGACGGCAGCATCATGCAGCCGCCGCCGGCCGCGGTCTGGGGGTAGGCAGGTTTGGCCCTTGCGGCGGCGAGCGACCTCGTCCCGAGGAGCAACGTAGCCGCGTCTCGAAGGACGAAGTCGCGCCGACGCCGTAGCCGTTCAGATGTTGGCGGCCGGGTGGCTTTCTTCCGCGATTATGCCGTAGGGACCGTAGGTCGCGTGTGTGATCGCCGCGAACCGGTTGCTGTACCGCTGCTCCAGATCGCCCTTGCTCCAGAAATTCGCACTGGCCATTTCAGCCTCACGGAATTCGAAACCATCATGCGGATGGATCGAAACGAAATGAGGTTTTCCGGTCACCGGGTTACGGATCGGTTCCACATCCGCGCCCATCACGTCGGTTACAACGAAACGACCGCGACGGCCTTCCAGGCCCCACTCAAACTCAATATCGGCGAAAAGTGGGTCCGGTTCGTGCTCGATCGTGGAGGCGTAGATCGCAAAGCCGGTGTTCGGCTCTTGCTCCTGGCCGCCCAGGATCTTGAACAGGGCATCAACCTGTTCTTCCGTCGCCGCCTTGTCGACGATCGACCACCAGGTGCCCTTGCCCTCATGCACCGGACCGGGCCATCGATAGACCCCGGCAACCCGCAATCCGTCGAGGCGGATATCGCCGAACCAACCCTCGGTGATTTCCAGCGCCATCACCCCTTCGCATGTCGGGTTGGTGGGCGGCGCATTGAATTCGCAGGGACAGCCGTAATCGCAATTGCATGTCCCAACCTGTTTAGTCCTGATCTTCCAGTCGACGTAAGCCATCAGAGCCTCTCCTTCGAAGTTAAACAATCGCCATGCGGCGAGGCTCCCCCACAATGCAACCATAGCATAAATTTTACGGCAAATACGCGTCCTTCCACTTCAGCACGACATTGAACGAGATCGATATCCGCGCGTCTTCCGACAGGTTGGGATGCACCAGATGGTGCAGGAACGCCGGCCATAGCAGGATTTCGCCCGGTTTCGGCAGGATGCGGTATTCCGGATCGACCTGGGGGTCGTTGCGGATGGCCGTCATGTTGGCCCGCGACCGCGAACCCGGCATCGTCTTTGACGGCAGCATCATGCAGCAGCCGCCGGCCGCCGTCTGGGGATAGGTGGATTAGCACTGGTTCGAATGGGTGAACCCGCACGACGCTAAGGAACAGAACCGGTTTCCAGCTCGCCACGGAGGCGTTTTGTTACATCGGCCGTTAGGCTGGTTCCACCCAAATCCAGTGTGCGCAGAGATTCATCCTTGAGCGCGGCATCAACGGCCGATTCGATGGCCACGGCGGCATCGCGGTAACCCGCATGGTCATGCCTGTCACCCAGCCAACCAATCAGCATCCCAGCAGACAGTACGAGAGAAACCGGGTTGGCTATGCCCTTGTCGGCGATGTCCGGCGCGGAACCATGCTGCGCCTGCGCCATGGCATGGCTGTCTCCGGCATTCAATGAGCCGGCCAGCCCAAGGCTGCCCGACAACTCGGACGCCTCGTCCGAAAGGATATCGCCGAACATATTGGTGGTTACGATGACATCGAACCGTGACGGATCGCGAACCAGCCAAGCCGCGGCTGCGTCGACCAGCATCTCCTCATAGATAACATCAGGGAACTCGGCGGCGACCTTGCGGGTCTCTTCCAGGAAAATGCCATCCGTCAGCCGCATCACATTCGCCTTGTGCACGGCGGTGACATGGCGCCGCCGACGCATCGCCTGCCTGAAGCCGGCCATGGCTATGCGGTGGCAGCCGGTAGCTGTTATCTTGCGAATGGCGAGCCCGACTCCCTCGACAGGCATGAACTCGCCGGCCCCCGACAGCATATTGCGGTCGGCATAGAACCCTTCGGTATTCTCGCGCGCGATCAGCAGATCCATCTCCGCGGCCATCGACGGAACGCCGGGGCGGCATTTCGACGGCCGCAGATTGGCGTAAAGATCGAGCTCGATCCGCATCCTGCCGGAAGGATTTATCCCGCCTTGTTCAACCGGCGGATATTCATTGTGGCTGACCGGGCCAAGGATCAAGCCGTCCGCGGCCTTCGCCCGTTCAACCACTTCCGGCGGACAGGTCGAGCCGCTGGCCTCCAGGGCGGCAAAGCCAACCGCGTCCCTTTCGAATTCTATTCCGAGCCCGAAACGCCGGTCGGCCGCGGCGAGGACCTCTAGCGTCGCCTCCGTGATTTCCGGTCCGATACCGTCGCCAGGCAATACAAGAATTTTCATCTCCGCCCCCCTCACGGCAAATACGCATCCTTCCACTTCAGCACGACATTGAACGAGATCGATATCCGCGCGTCTTCCGACAGGTTGGGATGCACCAGATGGTGCAGGAACGCCGGCCATAGCAGGATTTCGCCCGGTTTCGGCAGGATGCGGTATTCCGGATCGACCTGGGGGTCGTTGCGGATGGCCGTCATGTTGGCCTGCGGACGCGGGTCGTAGAAGCTGATCGAGCCGGGATTGAGGTCCGAGCGGCCGGGCAGTTTCTTCGGCTTGTCCGGCACCTGCACATAGTAAGTGCCGCTGAGCCAGCTATGGGGGTGATTATGCAGATTGTGGTAATCGCCGAAGCGATTGACGTTGGCCCAGGCCTGCACGCGCCATTCCAGATCGTAATCGATGCCGGCCGCGCGGGCGTAATCCAGGATCGCCCGGTCGGCGCAATCCTTCAGCCAGACCAGCGCCGGATTCTTGTCGTCGAACAGATTGCCGGCAAGATAATCCGTCGTCATATCGGCCCGCGCCGCATCCAGCTTCAGCACATGCTCGACCAGATGCGGGTTGGCCTCCCCGGCCCCCGGCAACCCGTGGCGCATGATCCGCGTCGGCCAGAGCTGCATGAATTCAGGTTTGTCGGTCATCGTCCCAACCTTATACGGAAAACGCCGCGCGGTCGCGCAGGTAGGGTAGGCGGTCGCGGGCGGCTTTCACCGCTTCAAGCGAAATATCGGCGGCGATCAGCTCCTCGCCGGCGCCGGCGCGGGCCAGATCGTGGCCGTCGGGACCGACGATGCAACTGGCGCCCAGGTAATTCAGCCCCGCCTCCTCGCCCGCATGGTTGGCATAGACCAGGCCGACGCCGTTTTCGAAGGCGCGGGTCGGGATCACCTTGTGGGCGACATGGGGCCAGGCCTCGCCCAGCGCCGTCGGCGCCACCACCAGATGCGCGCCCGCCAGTGCCGCGTTGCGCACGGCCTCGGGGAATTCCGCCTCGTAGCAGATGATCAGCGCGACGGTCAGCCCGCCGAGTTCGAACAGCGTTTCCCCCGCGCCGGTGACGAAATATGTCGACTCCATGCCCGGCGGCAGGACGCGCTTGCGGTGGACGGCCAGGGTCTCGCCCTCGCCCGAGATACAGATCGCGGCATTATATATGTTTTGTTTATGGCTTTCCGGAAAACCATAACTCACGGCTATATTATGCTGTCTGGCCAGCCCGGCCACAGCCCGCGCGAACGGCCCGTCCACGGGCTCGGCGTGCTCGGGGATGGCGTCGCCGATATTATAGCCGCTCATATAGAGTTCCGGGCAGACCAGCAGCCCGGCCCCGTCCGCCGCGGCCTGCGCCATGGCGCCGCCGAGCCGGCCGAGCCGGTCTTTGGGGCCAAGCGTTCCGGACGGGCTCTGAAACACCGCGACGCGCAAGTCAGCCCCCCGCCATCAGGATTTCGCGGGGATAGTCAGTCAGGTAATCGCAGCCCGATTCCGTCACCACGATGGAATCGCCGATGCGGCCGCCGAGTTCGCCATCGATGCTGATGCCGCCATCCACGGCGAAGGTCATGCCGGGCTGCAATATGGTCTTGTCGCCTGTCTTCAATTCCGGCGCCTCCAGGTAGGAAACACCGATCGAGCGCCCGGTGCGGTAGCCGGTCTCGTAGCCGCGCGCGCTGTAGATCTCGTTGGCCGCCGCCGCCACGCTCTCGGCCGTAACACCCGGGCGGATGGCGGCGATGGCGGCCTGTTGCGCGTCGATGGCGGCCTGCTGCACCCGCGCGGCCTCGTCGGAAATGTCGCGCACGAAGAACATGCGGTCGAAGCCCAGCTTGTAGAGCTTGAACTGCGCCATGTTGCAGAAACAGAAATAGACCGGGTCGCCGCGCTCCAGCTTCTTCACGCTGGCCCGGCGATGCACCATCGAGGTATCGCGGCCCGACTGCATGATCTGCAGATTATGGATCATCGGCGAGACGAAGGCCTCCCAGCCGCGCGCCGTCAGGAACCCGGCGGCCTTGCGCGTGCCGGCGTCGATCACCGCCAGCGCCGCCTCGAATTCCGGCACGCCCTCGTCCAGCGCGCCGTGCGCCGCCTTCATCATGGCGCCCGCGACCTGGCCGGCCTGGCGCATGACCTCGATTTCCTCTGGCGACTTGATCATCCGCATGGCGCCCAGGACCGGGGCAACGTTCATAATTTCGTGGCCGGGCAAGCGTTCGTCGATCCAGTTACGCACCACGGCAGGCAGCAGGCCGGTCTCGGCGGCAACCCGGCCCGGCGCCTCGCCCAGCACGCGGCCCAGCACCGATTCCCAGCGGTTGGGACCGGAATCCTCCCAGGTCTCAACGCACTCGACCCAGGTCATGGCGCCGACCATTTCGCTTTCCATCAGCGGCGTGACGACGACAGGGTCCGCGTCTGGCCAGACAATCAGGAAGGTCGGCCGCCCGAACTCCACCGACAGATAGCCCCAGAACCCGGCCAGATAGGCGATCGAGGCCTCGTCGGTCAGAATGGCGACATCAATCCCCTCGTCGGCCAGCCGCCGTTGGAAACGACCCATCCGTTCGCGCGCCTGCTCAAGCATGGCATCCTCCCGTAATTCCCGATGTTACTTGTAGATTTATTCCGCCAGAGACTTGCGGGCGATCTCGAAGCTGTCCTTGCTCAAACCCTCATGGTCCAGGATGCGTTGCAGTTGGGCCTTCATCAGGGTCTGGCGGGCTTCGTCTTGGCGGCGCCAGCGGCCCATGGGGGTCAGCAGGCGGGCGGCGACCTGGGGATTGATGGCGTCAAGCTCCAGCACCTGGTTGGCCAGAAACTCGTAACCCGAGCCATCGGCCGCATGAAAGCGCAGCGGATTGGCCGCCGAGAATGCCCCGATCACGGCGCGAACCTTGTTGGGATTATGCAGGGTGAAGGCCGAATCGAGCATCAGCTCGCGCACCCGCGCCAGCGTATCGGCGCGCGGCGACGACGCCTGCACCGCGAACCATTTATCCAGCACCAGCTTGTCGCCGGCCCATTTCTGCCTGAAATCCGCCAACGCGCGGCGGCGATGGGGCGAATCGCGATGGGCGAACTGGGCCAGGGCGGCGATTGAATCGGTCATGGTCGCGGCCTGTTCATATTGCCGCAGGCAAAGATCGTCGATTTCCGGTTCGCCGGTTTCCATCAGGTAGGCCAGTGCCCGATTCTTTAGCGCGCGGCGCCCGCCGGCGGCCGTGTCGGTGGGGTCGGCGCTGTTTTCCATATGGCGCCGGTAAGCCTCCATCAGGGGCTCGCGCAAGCCATCGGCGATGGCGCCGGCCAGCGCCTTGCGCGCCGCATGCACGGCTTCCACATCCACCACATCCATACGATCGGAGATCGCATCCTCGCCCGGCAGCGCCAGCATTTCCGCGGCGAATGCCGGGTCCAGCGTCTCGTCGGCCAGGGTGCGGCCCAGGGCGGCGACGAAGGCCGGATCGGCCGGGGGCTCGCTGCCCCGCTGCACCGCCTTGACCATGCGCAACAGCAGGTCCAGCGCGATATCCTGCGCCGCCTGCCACCGGTTGAAGGGGTCGCTGTCGTGGGCCATCAAATGCAGGCGGTCTTCCTCCGACAGCGCCTGCTCGACGATGACGGGCGCGGAAAAGCCGCGCAGGATCGACGGCGTCGGGCGTTCGGCAATGCCGGCGAAGCGGAAGGTCTGCACCGGTTCAGTGAGTTCCAGAACGCGGGTCGAGGGCGCATCGGCGCTGTCCTCGCCAACCAGCCGCAGCGGCATGTCGCCGCCCGCGCCATCGATCAACCCGATCGCCACGGGAATGTGGGAAGGTTCTTTCGTTCCCTGCCCCGGAGTCGGCGGGCAGGCCTGGCTGAGCGTCAGATCGTAGGTTCCGGCCGCTTCGTCATACCGGCCCATGGCCTTCAGCTTCGGCGTGCCGGCCTGAATGTACCAGCGGCGAAAGCTGTTCAGGTCCACGCCCGTCGCCGTTTCCATCGCGGCGACGAAATCCTCGCAGGTCACCGCCTGGCCGTCATGGCGTTCGATATACAGATCCATGCCCTTGCGGAAGCCCTCCTGCCCCAGCAGCGTATGGATCATGCGCACCACCTCGGCGCCCTTCTCGTAGATCGTGGCGGTATAGAAATTGTTGATTTCGATATAGGAATCCGGGCGGATCGGATGGGCCAGCGGGCCGGCGTCTTCCGGAAACTGGCGCGCGCGCAGCATGCGAACGTCACCGATGCGCTTGACCGCGGCGCTACGCATGTCGGCCGAGAACTGCTGGTCGCGGAAAACCGTCAGCCCTTCCTTCAGGGAGAGCTGGAACCAGTCGCGGCAGGTCACCCGGTTGCCGGTCCAGTTATGGAAATATTCGTGGGCGATGATGCTTTCGATAAATTCGTAATCGCCGTCGGTGGCGGTGCCGGGGCTGGCCAGCACGAACTTGTCGTTGAAGACGTTCAGCCCCTTGTTCTCCATCGCGCCCATGTTGAAGTCGCTGACCGCGACGATCATGTAGATGTCGAGATCGTATTCCAGGCCGAAGACCTGCTCGTCCCAGCGCATGGCGTTCTTCAGCGCCGCCATGGCCCAGGCGCAACGGTTCTCGTTGCCGCGCTCGACATAGATCTTGCAGGCGACTTCGCGGCCCGACCCGGTGGTGTAGATGTCCTCGTAAACCCCCAGATCGCCAGCCACCAGCGCGAACAGATAGGCCGGCTTGGGCCAGGGGTCATGCCAGACCGCGCGGTAAAGGCCGCCGGGCAGATCGGTCGATTCCACCAGATTGCCGTTCGACAGCAGCACCGGATAGCGCGCTTTTTCCGCCGTGATCGTCACGCGGTAGGTGGACAGCGCGTCGGGGCGGTCGAGGAACCAGGTAATACGGCGGAAGCCCTCGGCCTCGCACTGGGTGCAAAAATTGCCCCCGGATTTGTACAGCCCGTCCAGCGCGGTGTTGGTCTCGGGATGGATCTCGACCAGCGTTTCCAGGGTAAAGTCGTCCGGCAGGCCGTCGATGGTCAGCGTCTCACCAGCCAATGCATAATCGCCCTCGCCCAGCGCGCGGCCGTCGATGGTGACCGACAGGGTATTCAGCTCCTGCCCGTCCAGCACCAGCGGCCGTACCGGGCCTTCGTGATCGCGCCGGATCGCCATGCGCGCGCGAACCCGGGTCGCGTCCTCGCCGAGTTCGAAATCCAGTTCGACCGTATCGATCCGCCAGTCCGGCCGGCGGTAGTCCTCCAGGCGGGTTGCCTGAGGCGTTTGGGTATCCGTGCGTGCTTCCATGGTCATGGGTCCAGAATGTCGTTGCAACAGGCCGCGAGGTCAAGCGGCGAGAGCATCATCCGATTAGTTGGAATCGCTTATGCGATCCAATTAATCGGATAAAGATGCTCTATCTTCTCAAAATGTAGAGCAATTTTATCCGCCGTTTTGTTGATTGAACCCGATGACCGGCTTGATTTAAGGTCATTAACCTTTTCTTTCGTCGAATATTCCATGATGCCGCCAGACACACCGCGTGTAGACCGCATGGCATGCCGATATCGAACTCTGCGAAGGGACCAAGACAAATGAACAAGCATTTCAAGGACAACGTCGTTTTCATACTCGTTGCCACGGCCGCCTTTCTGACCGAACCGACGATCGCCAACGCCCAAACGGATCCGTACAACCCGGTAAATTTTACCGAGCCCTTGAGTTTATACAGAGGAAAAATTTCTCCTATATCCCAAGATTCCCTGTATTTTAACGATGAAGATCGTTGCAACATCCTGAAAAACGAATGGGGCTGGGACTCATGCGACGGGATCGAGGCGATGATCGTCGGGCTGGCGCCGGGTATCGATACGCTGATGATCGAGGCGCCCAATACGGACGGCCATGTAACGCTGGAGGATTGGGAGTGCGCCGACCTCCAGAATGAGATCGACGCGATCTGGAACGACTTCGCCGAGAGTTCGATAGCGCAAGGCAAGGCGGTGGGCCAGAGTATCGAAGCCGTGCGGTGGTACGTCCAGCCGACGCTGAACAAGGAAAAATCCTATCTCTACTACGCCATCCTGATCAAATGGGACGGCGAATTGATCATCAACGCCAAGGCTTCGCTGTTCGACCGTCAGGGGTACATCCCCTTCCGCATCATTCCCGACAGCGCAGATCTGTCCGAGGCCGAACTGCAGCGGCTCGTCGAACTTTCCCTGGAAGCCTACCAGCCGGAAACGAAGCAGGCCTATTTCGATTTCCAGGATGGCGACAAGGTCGCGGCAGTGGGCGCCGTTGGCGTGCTGGCCGCGCTGGTCGGGGTCAAATACGGCAAGGCGGCGGCCACGGGGCTTATCGCCGTCGCGCTGTTATTCCTGAAGAAGGCATGGTTCCTGCTGCTAATACCGCTCGTCTTCCTGAAAAAACTGTTTTCCGGAAAAAAGGAAGCCGAGTAGGATTTCTCCCGCTCGGCTGAATTCATTGACGGATTAACGGGAGCCGGCGCGTGCCGGCTCCCGTAATCGTTCTTACTGATCGTCCGGCTTGACCTTCTTGATCCAGGGCACTTCTTCCTCGTCACCCTTTTTCTTGCGGTTTCCGTTGTTCCGATCGCCGCCCCGATCCGAATCGTCCTTCTCAGGCTTGTTCCGGCCGCGATCGTTATCCTGCGACTGCGGTTCCGGTTGGTTCCGGTTGCGGTCCTTCTTTTTATCCTTGTCGCGGGTCGGGCTGTTGTTGTGGTCGTCGTCGCCTCGCCCGCCACGGCTGTTGTCCTGACCCTGGTTCCGGTTCC
>CBFDDT010000052.1:0-21699 GCA_965603635.1 uncultured bacterium
AACAGAAACAGAGCCTGCCACGCCTGCTGGGCAGACTCACCGTCGAGATCCCGAGGTGCATCGGCATTCTGCTGGGCATCAGCGAGGGGTTTGCACTGATGATTCCGGCCGGGTCCTGCGCTGGAACCCCCGTGGAACCCTTTATCTATGTCTTGAGCGCGGTCTTCTTTATGCATTTCGCCTTTCCCCAAAATAAACCGGGTTGGCGGCCTCGGCTGCGGTTTGCGGTGGCGCTGCTGGTGGCGACATCCATTGCCGTGCTGGCCGCACGCCTGGCCGCGGGCTGCACTCCGGTAGGCGACTGGTTCCCGGACGGGCGATTCATCGTCGAGGCTCTGATCCTGAACGGAATCCTCATCCCCCTCGCTCACTTGCACCGCGAAATCATCGAACCGCGCTGGTCGCTCGCGATGGGCGAAGGCGGCGAGGGCGCGGGTGAGGAACGGGAGGAATAACGGGAATTCGGCCCCCGTTCCATACTATATATAAAATCTATCGAACTCGGTTAATCCATATATAAAACATATAATGTTCGCGTCCGGCACGGCCCGCGCATCGCTCTGAAACCCGCGGAAAACGTCTTTGCATGGGGTCGAATTGGCGAATCGGCGAGCAGAGGACGGGAATCGGATATCGCGCCTGATCCCTGATCCCCTGATCCCTGAAATGCGCCAGACGGCCTGTAAGCCGGGTCCTGTCCCCGCCCCGAGGGGCGATGGATGGCCATTCGTCTGGGACGTCCGTTACCGGACGCCTCACGCGACCTACCCGGGCGACGACGCGGAAACCCGCCTGCCGGCAACTCCGAAGAGTCCCGGCCGGTCGCCCCTATTCGGTCTTGCTCCCGGTGGGGTTTACCATGCCGTCCCCGTTGCCGGGGACGCGGTGCGCTCTTACCGCACCCTTTCACCCTTGCCGGCAGGGCCGAAGCCGTACCGGCGGTTTGCTTTCTGTGGCACTTTCCCTGGGGTCGCCCCCGCCGGCCATTAACCGGCACCGTGCTTCCATGGAGCCCGGACTTTCCTCCCCCCGCTGGGTTTCCCCGGTGCGAAGGGCAGCCATCCAGCCGTCTGGCGCGGGTTCTATATAGGGGGTCCGGGCCCTGGGCTCAACCAGAGATCAGGTATTGGCGATTCCCAGTAGCCCGGCCAGGTTGGCGGGGGGTGCGGTTACCGTCCCGCGCGGTGGGTCGGGATGCCGCGGGGCCCGCGCCATCGAATCCTTGCGCTCTGCCGCCGGTCGCGGCTAATCTGCGGCGAACAAGAACTATAAATTGACAGGGTTTTGAGATTCATGAGCGCCGCCGCCGCCCTTATCGCCGAGGACATCCATAAATCCTTCGGCTCGCTGGAGGTCCTGAAGGGCATCTCCATGACGGCGCGTGACGGCGATGTGATTTCGATCATCGGCAGTTCCGGGTCGGGCAAGAGCACTTTCCTGCGCTGCATCAACTTCCTGGAGACCCCGGATCGCGGACGCATCGTCGTGGGCGGCGAGGAGGTTCGCATCATGGCCGATCGGCAGGGGCGTTCCATGGGCGCCGACCATGCCCAGATCGACCGGCTGCGCACCCGCCTGGGCATGGTTTTCCAGAGCTTTAATCTGTGGTCCCACATGACGGTGCTGCAAAACGTCATGGAAGGCCCGGTGCATGTGTTGAAACGGCCGAAGGCCGAGGTCCGCGAGCAAGCCATGGCGCTGCTGGAGAATGTCGGCATCGCCGAGAAGCTCGACGCCTACCCGTCGGAGCTGTCGGGCGGCCAGCAACAGCGCGTGGCGATCGCCCGGGCGCTCTGCATGAACCCGCAGGTCCTGCTGTTCGACGAGCCAACCTCGGCGCTCGATCCGGAACTGGTGGGCGAGGTGCTGAAGGTGATGCGCGACCTGGCCGAGGAAGGCCGCACCATGATCGTCGTTACCCACGAAATGGGCTTCGCGCGCGAGGTTTCCAACGAGGCCATTTTTCTGCATGATGGGCGCATCGAGGAACAGGCGCCCCCGGCGGAACTGTTCGGCAATCCGAAATCGGAACGCTGTCGCCAATTTCTTGCCAGCAGCCTGTAATCGGGTAAGAATGGCGCTAATTATCAAACTGTTTTCAAACACGTAACCAGCAGGGAGTTATCCAGTGAAAAAACTTTTCGTACTAGCGGCCGTTGCCGTGGCGCTTGTCTCCGGACAGGCCATGGCCGGCAAATACGACACCATCACCATCGCCACCGAGGGCGCCTACAAGCCCTGGAACTTCAAGGACGCGGCCGGTAATCTGGTCGGGTTCGAGATCGATTTCGCCAAGGATCTGTGCAAGCGCATGAACGCCAAATGCACAATCGTCGAGCAGGCCTGGGACGGCATCATCCCGTCGCTGCAGGCCGGTAAGTACGACGCCATCATCGCCGGCATGTCGATCACCGAGAAACGCAAGAAGGTCATCACCTTCTCGCGCGATTACCTGTCCGGCGGCGGCGGCCTGGTGGTCGTCAAATCCGGCCCGCTGGCGGGCTTCGACACCGGCCTGGCGAAGGTCAACCTGGCCGAGGTGGACGCCAATGAACAGGCGTCTCTCGACAAGATCATCGCGGCTTTCAGCGGCAAGACCATCGGCGTGCAGACCGCCACCACGCATGAGAACTTCCTGAAGGAATATCTCGGCGACAAGGCCACTATCCGCAGCTACGACACCCAGGAAAATCTCGATCTTGACCTCGAGGCCGGCCGCGTCGACGCGGCGCTGGCTTCGATGGATTACTGGGTGCCACTTCTGAAATCCGACAAGGGCCAGAACTTCAAGCATGTGGGCCCGGCAATTTCGGGCGGCCCGTTCGGCTCCGGCACCGGCGTCGGCATTCGTCAGGAAGACGCGGCGTTGGCCGACATGTTCTCCAAGGCGATCACCGAGTCCATCGCCGATGGCACCTGTGAGAAGATGGCCGTGCAGTGGTTCGGCTTCAACAACTGCTCGCTGCCGTAGGCCGGCCGCGGCGTTGGAAAAGATTGCGGCGGTTGCCAGATCCCTCCCGGATCGGGCGACCGCCGTTTTCGGTTTAGAACCTGTAATCTGACATGAACGGGGGCAGTTGGTGGATCTGAGCCTGCTCGGCTGGGGCGACCTCGGTTGGGGCGACGAGATGATTTACGGCGCCCTGATGACGCTTGCCGTGGCGACCTGTTCCTATGCGCTGGGCATCGTTTTCGGCGCTATTGCCGCGGCGATGAAGCTGTCGGACTGGGTCGCGGCAAGGCTGCTGGCCGAAACCTACACCACGGTCATTCGCGGCCTTCCCGAACTTCTGATCATCTATCTTGTTTTCTTCGGCGGCGGGGCCGTTCTGCGCACTGTCGCCAAGGGGCTGTTTGGTTACGGCGCGTTCATCGACCTGCCGATTTTTGTAACCGGCATGATCTGCATCGGGCTGAGCGCCGGCGCCTATTCCACCGAGGTTATTCGCGGCGCCGTGCTGGCGGTGCCGGTGGGCCAGATCGAGGCGGCGCGCGCCGTGGGCATGAGCCGGGCGCTGAGATTCCGGCGCGTGCTGGTGCCGCAGGTGGCGCGCTATGCCTTGCCGGGCCTTGGTAATGTCTGGCAATTGACGCTGAAGGAAACCTCGCTGATCTCGGTCATCGGGCTGGTGGAGATCATGCGCCAGGCCGCCGTCGGCGCGGGATCGACCAAGGAGCCCTTCACCTTTTATGTCACCGCCTTCGTGCTTTATCTGGGGCTCGCCTCGATTTCCAATCGCGGTTTCCTGCGGGCCGAGGCCTGGGCCAACCGCGGCGTGAGAGTGTCGTGAAATGAACTGGGAATTGATCCAGGAAACCTGGCCGGTGCTGCGTGACGCCATACCCGTGACGATCATGCTGGCTGTGTCGTCGCTGGCCATCGGCTTCGTGCTGGCCACCGGCATCGCCGTCATGCGGCTGTCGAAGAACCGCGTTGCCTGGGCTTTCGCCTATGGCTTTGTCTATGTCTTTCGCTCGACGCCGCTGCTGGTGCAGATATTCCTGATCTATTACGGCTCCGGCCAGTTTCGGGAGTTTTTCGAGAGTCTGGGGCTATGGTACTTCCTGCGCGAGCCATGGTTCTGCGCGGTTCTGGCGCTGACCCTGAATACCGGCGCCTATACCTCCGAGATCATCCGCGGCGGTATTCAGTCGGTTCCCTGGGGACAGCTTGAGGCAGCCCGTGCGACCGGCATGTCGGGCTTCCTGCTGTTCCGGCGCATCGTCTTCCCGATCGCCATCCGCCAGGCGCTGCCCGGTTATGGCAACGAGATCATCCTGATGGTCAAGGCGACCTCGCTGGCCAGCACGATCACCATCCTCGATATCACCGGCGAGGCCAAGAAGATCATCGCCGCTACCTGGAGCCCGGTCGAGGTCTTCATCGTCGCGGGCGGAATATACCTGGCCATCAATTTCCTGGTGACGCGCGCCGTGCTGTGGACCGAGATCAAGCTGTCGCCGCAGCTTTACCGAGACAGGCCATCCTGGTTCACCCGCCTGAAACGCAGCCCCAGGGAAGCCGCCGCCGAGGCCCCCGCTATCGATACCCAGATTCGGTAACCAGGCTTTAGGGCGAAAGCAGGCTGCCGGGTTGCCGATGGGCCAGCGGTTCCGCGCCGGCGATCTTGCCGATCTGTTCGCCGGGGCGGGCCAGGGCATCGCCTTTGCGTGCGAAGAACAGGCCGGATGCGCGGCTGTATATCGGTGTGCGGGCGGTGGCCGGATCGTCGGCCTCGATATCGATCAGTTCGGCCATCAACTCGCCAGCCTCGACGCGGGTTCCGATTTCGCGATGCCAGGCCACGATACCCGTCCCCGGCGCGCGCAGCACGTCCGTGCCTTCCAGCGGCGTCGCCTCGCAGGGCGCCTCGGCAAACGGTCCCGGGTCGCCGGCGACGACGCCCCGGCGCATGAGATAGCGAAACAGGCCGGCGGCGTCGCTTCTGGCCAGATCGTCCGTAACGTCGTTATGGCCGCGCAGTTCGACCGTCGTCGCGAAGCAGTCGCCCGGCAGGGCCCCGTCCAGACCGAGTTGCCGCTTGATCCGGAGCCAGGGCGCCGCATTGGCGGAATCGAAGGGGAAATCGTCGGGGTCGTCCTCCAGCAGCACGACCGGCGACTGCATGTCGCCGGCCAGTTCCATGACCTCGTCGCGGTGGCTCTTGTGGGCATAGAGATGCATCATCGAGACGTCGTCGCAATGGACGTCGAAAACCATATCCGCCCCGGTCGACAGCGACAGCAGTGTCGCCTTCAGGATTTCCAGTTCGGTCTGGCGGGGAAGGTCGTCGATGGCGGCCTTCAGCGCCGTGCGCACCGCCGCGTCGTTGGCGGCCGGGTCATTACCGATCTTGCCCTTCAGCCTTTCCATCGCGGCATCGGTCAGGTTGGGCCAGTGGCGGTTGAAATTGCCGCCGCCGTCAGCGGCGAAGCGCCCGGTATTGTAGCCGTGATGATGCTGGCTGAGGCCGATCGGATTGGCGTAGGGCAGCAGCACGATCTCGCCCACGATCCGGCCCTCGGCATCGGCGGCGTCCAGCAGGCCGATCAGATGGTTCAGGGTCAACAGCCCCGGCCATTCGTCGGCATGCAGGGCGGCATGAAAATAGGCCTTGGGTCCCGCCCCCGGGGTCCCATAACGATGAACCTTGAGGCTGCGCCGCGTTCCCGGACTGGGGCTGGCGAGGGCTATTTCTTCCGTAATGCGGGGCATGGAGTGACTCTCGATGTTTTCTGGATGGTCGTTGCAAAGATAGCGCGGAGGTTAAACCCCGGCAATAACGGCCTACCCGCCGCCGGTTCCCTCGCGAAAGAGGAAAATGGGGCTGGACCAGGCGTTGAAACCATCCTCGGTGGTGACCCGAACCCAGATAGGCGTATCGCCTTGCGCGGCAACGGGGATACGAACGGTTTTCGTCATTTCAAGGCAGGGATTCGTTTCCGGCAGGCGGACCACGGAAATCTGCCGCCCCAGGCCCCCGGCCTCCAGGATGACGGGATCCAGGCCAAGCGCCGCCATATCGACCTCGCCCGTAACGATGTTTGACGCAATCTCGACGCGCCCCTTTTCGCCCCCGTCCAGCCAGGCGTCGAACCCGCAGAAATTTCCGGCGGTTACCGATTCCCACAGCACCTTGTTGTCGCCGGCCTGTTCGAAACGGTGTTCCGGGTTCCAGCCGTTGACCCGCTCCAGACGCGTGATTTTCGCCCCCTGGAAAGTGATATCGCCTTCCCAATGGACCTGACGCCCGCGGCCGCGGTACTCGGCGCCGCTCCAGGTGACACGGATCCGGCCGCCCAATTCGTCCTCGCTATAGCCGCGAAGGGTGGTGAAACATCCCGCCCCGACCAGCACGTCCACCCGTTCGATCGGCGTGTGCGAGCGGACGTCCAGCGAGAACTCGACTTCGTCGTCGGACGTCCAGACGATATCGCCCATCATGGCCTCGCTGGCGTCCGCAAACCCGGTATCGGGGAAGGCGGCGGGGTCCTGGTCGAACAGTCGGCTGGGCGTGTTGAAGCGGGCGCGTACGTCGAGATAAATGCGGTTGCCGGTGGTGCCGTAATGATGCCGCCGCCGGACGCAATCGAATATGGCGTCGCGCGTCAGTTCATTGGTCAGGAAACAGGTCAGCCCGCCATAGGCGCCGAAGCTGGAGGCGCCAGGATAGCTGGCGCCCGGCCGGCCCTTGTGGCCGTCGCTGTTACAGACCACGCCGGACCGGTGTCCCAGTTCGAAGCTGTCGGTCAGTAGCCATTCGAAGGTTCCCCAGGCGGAATGGATTTCCATCGCGGTTTCCAGCCGGGGGTCGTGGGCAAGGGCGATGTCGGCGTACCGCCCGCCGACATGGGCGTAGACGAAACAGTCCTCGCCAGCCAAGTCTTCGAAGAGCTGGCTGGCGGAGGGCGAGTCGGTGTCGATATCGGAACGGTCCGGCAGCAGCGCGTGCGAGGAACGGCGGATTGGCCGCCCCTCGGTCCGGAAATAAACGTTGCGGTCGCCGCCGACGGCGGTGTTGCCCGACCATTCGTAACCGGGGAAGGTGACGAACCGTCCCTCGTCGTGGAATTCGGCGGACAGGTCGTTCACCTCTTGCCAGAAGGCGTTGTTGACCTGGAAATCGTTGGCTTGGTGGCTGCAGAGGTCGAGGAAGGCAAGGTCGCGACCGAAGGTGTAATATTCGCGCGCCGTATTAATCCCTATGGATTCGCCGCTCTGGCCATGGAGGTCGCCCCAAAATGCCTGATGGGTGTCATTCCGGACGATTAGCGGGTTCGCATCGGCAAGCAAGCCACCGTTTTCATCGAAGATGCTTATTCGTACGGTTCCCGCTTCGCCAACGCTGAGGTTGTCGATCCGCAGGGATCGTTTACCCGAACCGCCATACGTTATTTCCGCCGGCAGACCCTCGACCCCGCTGCTCGCCACGATCCGCAGGTTGGCGGCCACATTACCGGACGGGTTGCCCCACCGGTCCTCTGCCTTGATGCCGAGATAAAACGGCTCGCCGACGCCACACAGGGTCGGGACAACGGCCTTCCAGACCGCCGCCTCGTCGGGAACGATGGAAATGACCGGCGTATCGGGAATCGGGGTGAATAGCCCGGTGGCGCAGACATCGGCCAAAAATTTGAACTCATAGGCGGATTCGCAAAAAGTCTGCATTTTCATGCCCGGCGAGCCCTGGGACCGGTCGCCGAAGACGATGGCGATGCTGTCGCCCTCGCGCAGGCACCCGCCGCGGACTTGTGCCGTCAACGCCTTGAACCAGGGCCGCGCGTGGCCATAGGAATCGAAGGTCAGTTCCAGCGGCGTGCCGTTCGAGGCCGAGGCGGTCACATAATTGGGCGCGGCCGGGTCGTTCATCTGAAGCTTGCCACCGTCGCCGGGATAGCGAAACACCACCCTGATCGCGCCGGTATCGTCCAGCCCGTAGCGCCCCACGGTATAGGTCATCGTAAAGGTCTGCAGGCTGCGCGCCGCGAAGGCGCCGCTGGGTTCCAGCTCTACATGGCCGTATAGCACGGCGTTTTCGGCCGGGGCCGCCGCCGGCCAGACGTCGCCGACCAGATTTGATGAAACCGGTGTGGATGACATGCTTCCCCCTGTCTGCGTAATTCGTTGCACCTCGTACTAACGCCGCCACGTTAATCGCTGAATGCGATGCGGGGAAGCCTCGAATCACAGGCCCCGGCGCAATGTTTGACTTTCGTATAGGCCTCGACCGATCATAAGTATCTAACCAAAAAATGGGAGATCAGAGAATGACTGTTTATGTGATCGCGGATGTGAAAGTTACCGACGATAGCTGGATACCGGACTATGCGGTCAATGTGCATGACATCGTTCACAAGCACGGGGGCAAATATCTCTCGCGCAGCGCCAATATAACGACGATCGAGGGCGAAGGGCTGGACACGACACTGATCGCCCTGATTGAGTTTCCGTCCATGGAGGCCGTGCAGGCCTTCGCCGGCGACCCGGATTACGCGCCCTATGGCAAGGCGCGCCAGGCCGGAAGCGTCAGCCGCTTCCACGTCATCGACGATACCGACGTGGCGGGCACAATACCTTATCTTCCCAAGGGCTGAATTCACGTTTGTAACCGACCGCGGCTTACCCTGATCAACGATTTTCTGGATCTGTCCAAGATCGAGGCGTTCGATCTGTCGGTAACCGATAACGGGGCCGGCATGCCGGCGGAAGAGATCCCGCGCGTGATGCAGCCCTTCGAGCAAACCGAACTCGGCAAGACCAAAGAGGGCACGGGGCTGGGCTTGCCGCCGGTGCAGCGGATCGCGGAATTGCATGGCGGCGAATTCGTGCTGCAAAGCGCACTGGGCGAGGGAACGGTCGCAACGATATTGCTTCCCGTCGATTGCACCGCCGACGCCTTGAGAATCAAACCTCTGCGACAGCAGGCCAATCAGCTGCAACTTGCAGTTTCTTGCCTGTTTTTCTATTCTTTGGTATGTAATTGGAGAGTACGGAAACGGAGATATTTTCCGGAGATTGGGCTGTCTGAATAACACGGCTGATCAGGGCAATTGTGAAGAGGGGAACTGATAATTTCTTACCAAAAAACCCTCAGCCCGCGACCGATCGCGGCTGACGCAAAAGACGAGCCCATATGTCGGGAAGCGCTGGGTCTGCCCGGACGTTATGTGGCGCCGGAAACGAATATTGAAATGAAGGTCGCCGGCATATGGCGCAAGGCCTTCAATATCGATCGGATCGGCCTTAACGACGACTTCTTCGATCTCGGCGGCGACTCGCTGACGGCCACGCTGATTTCGACGGCCATTACCGATGAATTCGGCTACAAATTCCAACCAAGCATCTTGATGACCCGTTCCATGGTGGCGGCGGTTGCGAGCCTGCTGGAACGCGAAGTCGGCAGATCGGTACAGATCGAAGCAAGCGAACATAGCGATGCTGAGGATGATCCGCCTCATCTGGTGGCCATTCGCGCGGAAGGCGAATTGCCGCCGCTCTTCATTGTCCATGGCCGATTGGGCGTCTCTTTTCCCGGGCCGCATTTCATGTCAGGGCTGGACCCGCGGCAGCCGGTGTATTTCATCCAGGCGCTGGGTTATTTCGACGACACCCGCCCGCCCCGACGCATCGAGAAAATCGCCGAGATTTACCTCGCCACCATGCGCCGGAAACAGCCTGCCGGCCCGCTGAATATCGGGTCGTTTTGCGGCGGGGGGATCATTGCGACCGAGATTGCGGCGAAGCTTGTGCAGGAAGGCAACCCGCCCGCGTCGCTCATACTTGTCGATCCACCGGTAACAAAGGCATTGCAGCGTGGCAAGGCGCCGGGGCACCTGGATATACTGCATCGCCGGCTGCGCGTGTGGTGGAAGCTGGTCCGTTTGCGTATGGCAGGCCACGGGAATCTGGAGAAAGCCATGTTTGCGGGATCCGAGGTGTCGGCGGCGCGATATCGACGGAATCTGGCGATGCTGGTGAAAATTGATCCCGATATTGAAGTGCCGATGCGTGGCATCTCGCGCGCAGCCTACAACGCACTTCAGGAGGCGTTCTATTCCTCGAGTCCACGCCTGTATACGGGGCCTGTCGACATGATTACGAGCCGGGAAATTATTGGTGCGCTCAGTCCGGGTGATCATCCGTGGTCCGGTATCATGCCGAATATGCGGCTACATATAGGCGCCGACACACATTCCGAACTGTTCCGCACGGAGTCCGGGAGCGTGGCGCGCAAGGTGCAGGAATGCGTCCTGGCAGGCCAGAGCAGGACGACCGAAACCTGACGATGAACGATTTTAACATCGCCAACATGTTCATCGCGGCGGCGCAGCGCTGGCGCGATCTTTCGGCCATAGAGTCGCCGGAAGGGTCGCTGACCCATGGCCGGCTCATCCAGCTTGTCATGCAGATGGCAAGACACCTGCGCGCGCATGGCGTGAAGGCCGGCGATCATGTCGGCATCGCCATGGCGGGTGGACCGGCTTCGATCACGGCGATGATCGCGCTATGGGTTGTCGGGGCAGTCGCGGTTCCGCTGGATTTTCGATCAAGAACCCATGAACGCCAGCGACAGGCGAAGGCGTTGAACTTAAAATTCATACTGGAAAGCCGGGATCCGGGCGATGGCGGCGCCTATACCGGCATTGCGGTCCGTGACGACTGGATTGATGCGCTTTCAAGCTATTCCAGCGACGTCATGTTGCCGCCGCCCGCCAGCCATCCGGCCATCCTGTCGCTCACATCCGGAACATCGGGCGCACAGCAAGCGATGCGGCTCGAACATCAGACATGGTACTGCCGGTATTCCCTTCAACTCCTTGACGGATACTACCATGCCGGATCGAGGTTCGTGAATCCCAGTCCGCTTACTTCGTCGTCAGCGCGCAACAGGAGCTTGTATAGGCTGGCTACGGGCGGCACGGTCATCCTGATGCCGCCCCTCTATTCGGCCGATGAACTGGCTGAAAAAATCCGTTCGACCGCAGCGGATATCGTCGCCATTGTCCCGACTGTTCTGCGCGACCTGCTGGCGCTGGCACGGGATGAGGAGCGAATCCTGTTTCCGGATCTCGGAAGGTTGTACTGCGGCGGCGCATCGATTTCCGCAGAGGAAAAACAACTCGCCAAACTACGCCTTTGTGCCAACCTGACGGTCAGCTACGGTGCCAGCAGCACCGGCAATATCAGCATGCAGACGGGTGAAGAGATCGATTTGTTTCCTGATTCGGTGGGTCGCCCGCACAATGTCGTGCTCGTGCAAATCGTCGACGAGGAAGACCGGGCCCTGCCGCCGGGCCAGATCGGCATGATTCGCATTCGCTCCCCGGGAAATGTATCGGAGATGTATGGCTCGGAAGCAGGGCCGGAGGGCGGCGTCGGCGACCAGGTAGCCAATGGCTGGGTATATCCGGGCGACATCGGCGCGTTGAACGAGCAGGGATACCTGACGCTTCATGGCAGGCGCGCGAATGTCATCATCCGGGCCGGCGTGAACGTGTATCCCGCCGAGATCGAGGCGGTGCTGAACGCTCATTCCGCCATAAAGGAGTCAGCGGTTGTCGGACAGCCGTCCCGGAACCTCGGCGAAGAAGTGGTCGCCTTTCTGGTTACCGACGGCATCGTGACGCGGCAAGAACTCATGGCTTTCTGCCGCAGCCAGCTATCGCCCGACAAGCGTCCAAGGGAACTGTTCATGGCCGACAGCCTGCCGCGCAACGCAAACGGCAAGATCTTGCACCGGGAACTTGCCGCGGGCCTGCCCGAAAGGGATTGAAGCGCCAGCCGTCAAAAGGTCCGCCGGCGCCCGTCGATGCTACTTCGTCGCCAGGGCCTCGACCGCCATGTCGACGACATGGGCAGGCGCCGCATATACCTGCTCGAGGAGCGCGTCGATCTCTTCCCCGGTATTTGGGCGAATACTCATCCGCAATTTTTCCGCCTCGGCCAGAAATTCCGGGTCCCGCACCGTTGCATCGAAAGCGCGGCGCAGCGCCTGTATGCGATCCTCCGGCAGTCCGGGCGGCGCCGCGAAGGGATTGGCCATCGACCTGTTCACGAACAGCAGTTTCCACGCCGCTTTATCGTTCTCGTCCTCGACCAGGTCGAGCATGAGGGGAACGTCGGGCAGGGCCGGGTCCTTGGCCAGGCCCATCTGGCCGATAATCGTGACCTTGCCTTCGGAAATCCAGTCTGGCTTGGTCGCAACGAGGCTATCCCAATTTGTGCCGCAGATGCCCTGGACCTCGCGTTGCTCGATGGCGAGCATCACCCCATTGCTGCCCTTGTAGCCAGGAATTACTTCGATCTGCGTGCCGAGGAAGTGGTTCATGGTAACCGGCAGGATATAGGTGGGGGCGCCCGTGCCCGTGGCCCCGACGATGAATTTTTTGCTCTTCAAGTCAGCCATCGTCTCGATGCCCGAGCCCTTCCAGGCGAAACAGATCGCCGGACTTTTCAGCAGACTGCCGAGCCACAGGAATTTGCGGCCATCGAACTCCGTCCCGGGCACCTTGAAAAGGTTATCCGTGGCCATCGTCTGATTGAAGCTGCCGATTACTGTTCCGTCTCTCGGCGCCACATTATACAGGTGATTGGCCAGCCGCTTGCTTCCGGCCCCCGGCATGTTTTGCACCACGATATCCGGGTTGCCGGGGATGTAGCGTCCCATGAATCTTGCGACAAGGCGGGCGCGCGTGTCGAATCCACCCCCCGCGCTATATCCGACTGTCAGTGTAATCCGCTCGCCCTTGTAGAAGTCGGCCACGGAATCCGCTCTTGCCTCACCCGTTATCATGATAGCGAACAGCACCGATATGATCATTGCCGGGACGCCGGTTCTCAACATTACAAGCATACTTATTTCTCCCCTTTCAGCTTGGCTCCGGTATTACAGGGCCTTTTGAATACCAAAATGTCCATGAAATGTAATCAGGGATGCCCAAGTTAGTTATTCGCCGCTTCCTCGGATCGCTTATTGCAAAATACCCCGCAATACTGGGAACCACTCGGCGACGAGAGGCAGGGGCCACGGAATCGCCAGAAGTTTCTCGAACACACCCCAAACGAAAGCGGTCATGCAAACTGCCATGGCGAGACTCGTCACTATGCGCTCGCCGCCCCAAAACCGCGCCGCCAGCCCGACGAAAATGAAAACCGCCGGCAACATGCCAATTATTTTCACCAGCGCGAACAGGCCCAGCCACATCCCGAAAAAGACCGTCGCGCGCCTCCACTCGGTGCCGGGCGGCAGGTTCCGCGGACCGGGAAAAACCTCATGGCGCGCCTGGACACTATCGACAGCAACTTCGGGGGGCGCGAACACCTCCATGACCACCACCCCAAGCGCGCATGCCAGCGCAATCGACGATATGATCCAGGGGCCGATACGGGCTTCGAAACGCCAGCCGGTGGAATCGATCAACGCCAGCGCGAACATCACAGCCAAAGCGATGGGCATAATCGCGGAGGCCGACAAGCGTGGCGGCGCCAGGCGCAAGCTGAATTTCACTGAACGCCGGCGCCGGAGCCCCTGAATCAAAGGCCCGGCGACGGTTATCAAAGCGAAGCCAAGCAGCAGCATTACCAGCGGCCGCCCCAGCCAGGCCCATTCATATAGGGTGACCGAGATGAACAGGTATCTTTCGACCATGTCGCCCAGCACAAAACCCAGAATCAAAGGCGCTCTCGGCCAGCCCTGCTGTTTCATGAACCATCCGAACAAGCCGGCCCCAAGCGCAACAAAAAAATCGCCCCAATGCCGTGATCCCTGGTATGCGGCTACCGCTACGATAGCCATTATCAGGGGAAGCAGGATGCCAATCCGGACCTCCGCGATCCTGGCCAATTGGTTGCTGAACGCCAGGCATATGCCGGCGCCAAGGACATTTGCCAGAGCAAGGCTCCAGACGATCGTGTAAGTGACATCCAGCTTGGCGCCCAGCATCTCGGGACCCGGCACAAGGCCGTGAATCATGAAAGCGCCCAAAAGGATTGCCATGGTGGCGCTGCCGGGCACGCCGAACACGATCGTCGGCACAAGGGCGCCGCCCTCCTTGGCGTTATTGGCGCTTTCCGAGGCAATGACGCCGCGAATATCGCCCTTGCCAAACCCTTCGCTATTGGGCTCTGTCCTTTGGGCGTGGGCATATGCGAACCAGTCTATCACCGCTGCGCCGACGCCAGGAATTGCACCCAGCGCCGCCCCGATCCAGCTGCAACGAAGCACCAGCCACCAGTGGCGGAATACGTCCCTGACGCCAGCCATCTGCCCGGCACGCGCATCTACCTTGGCGCTTCCCGATATCCCGGCCCGGTGGATGGCCATATCGGCGAGCTCGGGTATGGCGAACAGGCCGAGCGCTATCGGAATAAGGGGCAATCCGTCCCACATGTACAGCGTACCGAAGGTCCACCGCAGATAGCCGGATGCCGGGTCCGATCCGACCATCGCCAACAGAAGGCCGATCGCGGCGGCGATCAGGCCTTTGAGCGGCGCATTGCCGCTCAGGGCGGCGACCATCGACAGGCCAACAATGCTGACCGCTAAAAGTTCGGGCGAACCCAGGGCCAACACCAGCGGGCGGGCGACCGGAATGAACAATGCCAGCAGTAGCGCGCCGCACAGTCCACCGAGCAATGACGCCGTATAGGCGGCGCCCAGGGCCCGTCCCGCCTGGCCCTGCCGGGCCAGTGGGTGGCCGTCCATTACCGTGGCCGCCGATCCGACGGTCCCCGGAACGCCGAACAGTACCGCCGGCAGCGTGTCCGATGTGGTGGTGACCGCCGCCATGCCGATCAGGAAGGCGAATGCCGAGTATGGCTCGAGTTCCATGGCGACCGGCAGCAACAGGGCCATTCCAGCCAAACCACCGACGCCCGGGATAATGCCTATGAGCAAGCCGAGAATAACGCCGGATGCGAGTGCAAGCAGGCGCGAAGGATCCATGAGGTTTTCGAGGGCGACTATCGCCATGACCAGGACGGAGCTATCCACCGCCCCGCCTCTCGGCGGTTTTATCGCTCACAGACATTGCGAAGGCGCCCGTCCAAGTAAGATCACGTTGTTTCTTGTCCCCTGCAGCTTTGGAACAAACAGCGATGCTTATTCAAATTCAAAGCCTCAAATCAGTCTGCCACAGGTTTGCGTGTCTGGCCACCCGGCCCCACCCACGGGCGTCCGGTTGTGCTTTCTTGCACCAAGGCGTCTCCGCCGCGACCATTCAGGTCTCGCTGGTCCACTATAACACCGGCAACGTCGTCGATCGCCTCATCGAGGCCCTGGATGTAATCGCCTGATCGCCATACGGGAGATTCATTTCGCGCGCCGCCGTTAACGTCTCGTTGTCACTATGCGGGTACCATAACGTCATCCCCGGCCGCTTGGCGCCCGGGAATCGTGGGTGGAGCGCGATAGTGACGATGAGTTACCTTCAGCAAGATGCGCATAACCTGGCCGAATTGGCTGTTTTTGCGTTGAACCATGCCTTTCGCAGCATCGAGGATGGCGAAGGCATGCTGGTTCCCTTCGTCATGGCCGACACCGAGGATGAAGGCCGCTCCCTGCACCGTTTTGTCGCCGAATCCATGGAACAATCACGCCAACGCGCGCGGGACTGGGTCGACAAAGCGGGAGTTTCAGTAAACCGCTACGCGTTTGCCTGGGACGGCTACGTCAAGATGGACGATGTCAAATGGGACGCTGTATTCGTCGAGGCCGGCGACCGTGTATTGCCCCACGGCATGCTGTTGTGCCAACGCTACCGCCCGGAAAACGGGAACGGTGGCCCGCGGCAGGTCGTCGGCGAACCAATGCTGGTCGACAAACCGGAATCCCGACTGCAGGAAGACTAATAGTCTCCATGAGAATTGGAGCCATGACGCCTTGAGTCTGGACATTAGGGGCCGGACTGTGGATCATGGAGATGGAATCCCCGGTGATACAAAGGCGGGGGCAATAATAAATTGTTCCAGGGAGTATCCATGTTCGGGCAGCAGACAAAACATTTCATTGGCGCCGTCATCGCCATCTCCTTTAGCCTTGTTCTGGCGAGCTCCGCGGCGGAGGCCGGGCGCAATGAGGTAATCCTGATCGGCGCGCCGATGTCGTTTACCGGGCAACATGCGACCAACGGCAAGCACAGCCGGAAGGGATATCAGCTGGCCGTCAATCTCATTAACGAGAATGGCGGGATCGAAGTCGACGGCAAGAAATACGATCTCAAGGTAAAATATTACGACGACGAGTCGAATCCGAAACTGGCGGCCAAATTCGCTAAACGACTGATCACCAAGGACAACGTCCAGTTCTTGCTCGGCCCGTACAGCACGGCGATTACCGACGCCGTCGCCGACGTGACGGAAAAACGCCGGATGCCGATGGTACAGGCCAACGGCGCCTCGCTGTCACTGTTCGAGAAAGACCGGAAATATATGTTCGCCGTGCTGTCCGGCGCGGACCAGTATCTGACCGAGGCCTTGAACCTGCTCGCCGAGAAAACGACAGCGAAAGGCGGCGACACGTCCAGCCTGAAGGTCGCCATCGCGGTGGAGAACGATCCGTTTTCCGGCGATCTGCGCCAGGGCGTGGTGAACGCGGCCGACAAGTTCGACATGAAAATCGTTATCGACGAATTCCTGCCGCGCGACTTCAAGGACATGACCTTCATCCTGGACAAGGTGAAGGAACTGGCACCCGACATTTTGGTGATTTCGGGCCACGAAGGCGGCGCCGAGCTTGCTATCAGGCAAATCAAGGAACAGCAAATCGACGTGCCGATGCTAACGATGACCCACTGCGAGGGCGCCGATATCCATGGCATGTATGGCGTTTATGCCGACTATACGATCTGCGCCACCCAATGGTCGAGCGACATGCCTTTCAACGGCAAGTGGTTCGGCAACCCGCATAACTACAAGAAGAGTTTCGAGGCCGAATATGGCTACGAGCCGCCCTATCAGTCGGCGGAATCCTCGGCTGCGGTGCTGGTGCTGGCGGACGCCATCCAGCGTGCGAATAGCCTGGACCGGGAAAAAGTGCGCGACGCCCTGACCAAAACCGACATGGAGACCTTCTTCGGCTGGATTCGCTTCGATGAAACCGGCAAGAACGTCGCCAAGCCAATCGTCCTGCGACAGCTTGTGAAGGGGCGTTACCTTGTGGTGGCGCCCTCCGGCTACGCCAAGCACGAGGTGGTCTATCCGCGCCCGGATTGGAGCGAGCGCTGAGTCCGGACGAATCGGTGACGGGGGACCGCCCTCGGAATTTCGGTTTTCTGCCGCTCGGCAATCTGAAAGGCGATTTCCTGGGCGCCATCGCGGCGACCCTGGTATCGCTGCCATTGAGCATGACCATCGGGGTCGTCGCCTTCATGCCGCTGGGCGGCGACTATGCGGTCCAGGGCGTGCTGACCGGCATTTACGGCGCGGTTATTCTAGGATTTGTCGCGGCCATCCTGGGCTGCCGGTCGATCCTTGTATCCGGCCCGCGCGCCGCCTCGGCCCTTATCCTGGCTTCGCTGATCAGCCAGTTGCTGCTGTCCGAGGATTTGATGTTCCCGTCCGGGGAAACCATCCCCAACGTTATATCGATCGCCTTTTTCGCCATCCTGTTGGCCGGCGCCATCCAGGCGGCCTGCGGGGCCACGCGCATGGCCAATATCGTCAAGAATATTCCCTACCCCGTTATCGCGGGTTTCATCAACAGCTCGGCGCTGCTTATCATCCTGGGTCAGAGCTGGACCCTGCTCGATATCCGCCGCCAGGACTCGCTGCTGGAAATCTTCGAGCATCTGGACGAAGCCCGCCCCATCGTTCTGATCCCCGCAATCGTCACAATTGCGACAATGCTGCTGACGGCAAAGCGGTTCCGTATTCCCATGGTCCCGGCCCCGCTCGCCGGGCTGGCGGCGGGCACGGCGGTATTCTATCTGATGCGCTATTTGATGAAGGGCGCCGATGTGGGTGGCACGCTGGGCGAGGTCACCAGCCGCCTGCCCACGCCCCAGTTCAGTGAAATGTTTACCAGCCTGGCCGCCGGCGGGGAGTTCATGCTGGTCATGGTGATGGTCATACCGGCGGCGATTTCGATGGCGGCGCTGGCCTCGCTCGATACGCTGCTGTCGGTCTCGGTCCTCGACGATATGACCGAAACCCGCACCGATTCAAACCGCAAGCTGGTCGCCCATGGCATCGGCAATATGTCGGCGGCGCTGATGGGCGGCATGATCGGGGCCGGCGGCATGATCCGGACCAAACCCGGCCATGACGCGGGCGGACGCACCAGGACGATGGTCTATATCGTCAGCGCCCTGATGCTGGCGACGGTGCTGCTGCTGGCCCAGACCATCGAATATATCCCGCGCGCGGTGATATCGGGCATGGTGCTGGTGCTGGGGTTCCAGATATTCGACCGTTGGTCGCTGTCATTGCTCAGACAGTTTTTCTCGCGTCAGGGCACGGGCCGCAGGGCCTCTCTGGACGATGCCGTCATCATTCTGCTGGTCATTACCGCGGCCCTGGTATTCGACCTGATCGTGGCGGTGGGCGTCGGCATTGCCGTCGCGCTGATCATTTTCGTGCTGCATATGCAGCGGACACTGATCCGGCGCGAAAGCCGGGGACCGGCGCTTCACGCGCGCAGCGTCTGGACCGAAAGGCGCCAGGCCGTGCTGGAACAATGCGGCCACAGAATCGCGGCACTGGAGCTTGAGGGCGCCGTGTTCTTCGGTTCGGCCGATTTGCTGGAGGATCGCGTCCGCGAACTGATGCGCGACGGCGTTACGCATATCGTTCTGGATATGAAACGGATTACCGATGTCGATAGCACGGGCGGCCTGGCGCTGGCGCGGATCAGCCAACGGTTGCGCAAGGCCGGCGGCGACCTGGCGATCAGCTATGTACCGGTCGAACGGCGCAAGGCGGTTGTGCCGGTGGGGGTCGACCGCCGAAGGGAAACCGGGCCCCGGCAAATGTGGGCCGCGCTCGAACGGTCGGGTGCGCTGGGAACCCTCGTCGAAGAGCAGTTCCATCCGGATACGGACAGCGCGCTGGCCGCGTTGGAAGATCGGGTGATCGCCGATTTCACCAGTGAGGATCTGTCGGTTAGCACGCGGCACCTGCGCGTGCCGCCAATCCTACGGGGGCTTGACCGGGTTGAAGTTTCCGCTTTCCGCCGCTTGGCGATGCGCCGGTTTTACCGGGCGGGCGAAGTTATTTTCAAGCAGGGAGACCAGGGCGACGCGCTGTATTACATCTCCCGGGGCAGTGTGGATATCTCCATCCATCTTGAAGCCATCGGCCTGTATAAACGCCTGCAATCCTTGACCGAAGGCAATATTTTCGGCGAAATGGCCATACTGGACAGCAAGCCCAGGGCGGCCAGCGTGACCGCGACCGCCGATACCGTCTGCTACCGGCTGGGCGTGGCGGAGTTCGAGAAAATCAAAGGCGACTATCCGGAAGCCGGGATGAAGCTGCTGAACAATTTCTGTCGAATGTTTTCGGAACGCATGCGGGCCGCCAACACGATTATCGGCGAGTTGGAGAAGTAGGATACTTCAGAATCTGTCAGCGCGGCCCGAGAACGATAACGGCGCCGCTTGATCACGTTGCCCTGGTTGTCGTAGCTTGGGATCAAGTCTCACGACAGGGAGAGGGGATCGTCTGGCTGCTCCAATAATATGCAGGGCGATTCGGCATGATTTGAAATTCAGGATTGGCATCGCGCGCCTGGCGGCGCTGGCGTTTTTGTTATTCTTGCTGCCGCTGCCGGCATTTGCGAGTGGTGGCGATTTACCGCCGCTTGTGCGCGATATCGGCTATAGCCTGCTGCTGGCCGGCGTGCTGGCGGTGTTGTTTACGCGTTTCCGCATTCCCAGCATCGCCGCCTTCCTGGCCGCCGGCATTCTGGCCGGCCCGCTGGGCATGGGCCTGGTTACCGATCCGGCTAATATCGATACAATCGCGCAGCTTGGGTTCGTGTTGCTGCTGTTCGTGATCGGCCTGGAAATCGATCTGCGCCAGATACTAAGCAGCGGTCGGACGGTGATGGTCAGCGGTCTGCTGCAATACCCGCTGACGATACTGTTCGGCACGGGGATCGCCTATCTCCTGCTGTGGTTGGGAATCGGCGCCGGATTGCTGAGTGAAACGCCGTTCGTGCCGCTTTATATAGGCATCCTGATCGCCGGCTCTTCCACCTTGCTGGTCGTCCAGCTGTTCGCCATGACCTTCAGCCTGGATACCGTGGCCGGGCGTACCTGCCTCAGCCTGCTAATCTTCCAGGATATATGGGCGATCATCATTATCGCCCTGCAGCCCAGTTTCACCGACCCGGCGATCACGCCCGTTCTGGCGTCGCTGGGCGGGATTATTCTGTTGTCCGCCATCGCGGCCTTGACCGCGCAGTACGTTACCCGCCCTGCATTCGCCTGGATCGCCAAGGCCCCGGAACTGATTCTGGTTGCCGCGCTGGCCTGGTGTTTCATCGTGCTGATGTTGGGGATGAACCTGGACCTGCCCTTTCAAATGATCGCCGGGGTCAATCCGCATATCTCGGTCGGCGCCGGCATGGGCGCCCTGATCGCCGGGGCCAGCCTGGCCAGTTCACCCTTCAGCACCGAGATGGTGTCAAAGGTCGGCATTGTGCGCGACTTCTTTATCGTGCTGTTTTTCGTCGGGCTCGGCATGACCATTCCGTCGGTGAAATCGCCGGATATCCTGGTGATAGCAGCCGTACTGGCGGTAGCGGCGGTGGCCGCCCGGTTCCTGATTTTTTTCCCGTTGCTTTATTTTTCGGGGCTGGACCGGCGCAACTCCATGGTCTCGTCGATCAGGCTGGCGCAGGTGTCCGAGTTCGCCCTCATCGTTGTTTTCCTGGGCGCGCAGGAAGGCCATTTTAGCAGTGATTTGAGTAGCGCCGTTATCCTGGCCTTCATTATGACCGCCCTGGTAACCCCGGTCCTGTTCAGGAAATCCCATGCGCTATACGAGCGTATGGCGAATATTTTGAAGCGCTGCGGGTTCCAAGCGCCGGTCAGCGGCGACGATCAGTTCGAGGATGGCGCCAGCCTCGTGCTGCTGGGCTTTCACCGCTTTGCCTCGTCGCTGCTGCACGATCTGTCGTTGGTGCATCCGCGGCTAGTCGGTAAAACGCTGGTGGTGGATTTCAACGTGTCCCTGCACGACGCGATCCGCAACGAGGGTGCCCGGGTACTTTATGGAAATATAGCCAATACCGAGACCCTCCATCACGCGGTATTGGACCGGGCGAAGGTTATCGTCCTGACGATCCCCGACGAGATGCTGGTTGGGACAAACAATCAGAAACTTGTACATGCTGTGCGCGAAATCAGCCCGGAAGCCGCGATCATCGCCTGCGCGACCCGGCTGGATGAGATAGAAGCGCTTTACGAGGCCGGCGCCGATTTTGTTTATGTTCCACGGCTGGAAGCATCGAAAGCCCTGTCGGAGGCGATCGGTTTCGCGCTGAACGGCATGATCGGGCAATACCGCGCCGACGAGGAAGCGAAAATTTTTCCACCCCGCCTGCGCGACGAGGTGCTTCGGTAAAAACTAGGGCAATATCCGATCAAACGGAACCGGTTCGGTTCGGTTTGATCGGATGAAATTGCTTGCTTTATCAAGAGGCGAGCAGCTTTATCCGTACAAATGGAATCGCCCGAAGCGATTCCGTTTGTACG
>CBFDDT010000053.1:0-21684 GCA_965603635.1 uncultured bacterium
TGGCGAAGATCGACATGTTTGTCAGCCCGTGGCGATCGAGGATCGCCCGCACCTTGCGCGCATGGTCGGCCAGGTTCCCGCTGTCCAGCCTGACCCCGGCCAGCTTGATCCCGTCCGCCGCCAGCCTGGGGGCCAGCCGCGCCACCTTTTCCGCTCCGGCCTCGGTATCGTATGTGTCGATCAGCAGGATCACCGATTGCGGGCGCGAGCGGGCGAAATGCTCGAAGGCCTGCTCCTCGCTGTCATGGGCCTGGATGAAAGAATGGGCCATGGTGCCGTAGATCGGCACACCGTAGAGCGGCTCTGCCGGCACCGTCGCCGTGCCCGCGAACCCGGCGATATAGGCGGCCCGCGCCGCCATCAGCCCCGCCTCCGCCCCATGCGCCCGGCGCAGGCCGAAATCGACCAGCCTCTTGCCCGGCGCGGCGAGCGCCATGCGCGCGGCCTTCGAGGCGATCAGCGTCTGGAAATGCAGGATGTTGATGAGGCGGGACTCCATGAGCTGCGCTTGCGGAAGCGGCGCGGTCACCCGGATGATCGGCTCGTCGGCGAAGATCACGGTGCCCTCCGGCGGGGCGTGGACATCGCCGGTAAAGCGCAGATCGGCCAGCCGGTCTACGAAGGCTTGCGGAAAATGCCTGCTGCCCGCCAGCCAGTCCAGCTCGGCTTGCGCGAAGCGCGCCTGTTCCAGAAATTCCACCGCCTGCGCCAGCCCCGCCGCCACCAGGAACCCGCGCCGGTCGGGCAGCCTGCGCACGAAGAACTCGAACACCGCGGTCTCCGTCATGCCATGCTCCAGATAGGATTGCAGCATGGTGAGCTGATAGAGGTCCGTCAGCAGCAGGCTGGCGCCGGGATCGCCGGCCAGGGGGGTGTTGTCGCGGCTGTCCATGGCGAAGATTATAATGCCGCCTCTCGCCTCCGGTCATTGCGGCAGGTCAAGATAATATCGGGGTCTACCATCCGATTTTGATGGAAAGGGCTGCTGTTGTGGATGCGCGGTGGCCATGCGGGAAGGGCGCGGCGGGCGGCAAAAGCGCCTTGATCCATATCAAGGAGCAAAACAACCCTTCGGGTTAAATTTGATATCGAAAAAACAGCACGGAGGATGAAATGATCTCCGTTTTCAATCCCTCGGCGGTCGATGTCATGGGCGCGCTGTTGATTTTGACCCTTGTCGTCATGGTGTTCATGCTCGTCCGCTGGACCGGCGACGGATCGAAACCTTTATTGCTCAGGCGAATGATCGCGAGGGCCGGCGGCAAGCTGGATGCCTCGGCGGACCCGTTGCTGGGCGAAAAGCTGGCCTCGGCGGCGCGCGCCTGCGCGGGGTGCCGGAACCAGGAGGAATGCGAGGCGCTGCTGGCGGACCATTTCGCCGAAGAGATTCCGGAATTTTGCCCGAACCGGCGCTGGATCCAGTCGCTGCCGGCTTAATACCGACGCCCGCCAACAAAATTCCATTTGATGGCGGCGCGGGATTTTTCGCGAATACAGGCCACTAGTGGTCTGTATCAGGCATATTGCGCCCATCCCGAAACCCGCGGAAAACCCTGGCGCATGGGCTCGAATTCGCGTTTTTTCCGGAAAGCGCCGCTCGGCGCCACGATATCGCCACGGATGAGCCGTATGATACATGCCTTTCATCACGGGATTTCCGCGCTCCATGCCAACCATCATCGCCCACCCCGCCATCGCCATCGGCCTGTTTCCGTGGTTTCGCAACCAGATCGGCCGGCCCGGCGTGCTGTTGGCCGGCGCGGCACTGACCATGGCGCCGGATCTGGACATGATCGCCTTCCCCCTCGGCATTCCCTACGAACATATGTTCGGGCACCGGGGGATCAGCCATTCGCTGCTGGCGGCGTTGCTGACGGGCGGCGTTATGGCGGCGATCGGCGCGCGTGTCTGGCGGCTGCATTTCGGGCTGCTGTGGATCTATTTCTCCTTCTGCCTGGTGTCGCACGGATTGACGGACATGCTAACCAGCGGCGGGCTGGGCATCGCCCTGTTCGCGCCCTTTTCGGGCGAGCGCTATTTCTTCGATATCCGCCCGATCAGGGTCTCGTCATTCGGCCTGGCCGACTTCGTCAGCGGCCGATGGACGGTCGTTATAAGCAGCGAGTTGCGGTGGATATGGCTGCCGTCGCTGGGGCTCGCCGTCGCCGGGCTTGCGGCTGGCCGCATGGTTACGCGCCTGCGCGCCCAACCCGCCCCATCCAAAGCCGAGTGAGGCTCGCCCCCGCCGCCGCGATGTTGTAAAACCCCGGCATGGCGAAAACATTGTCAGAACTGGCGGCCGTTGTTTTGCAAACAGCGAACCCTGCGGAAAAGGCCCGGGCCGCGCGCGACGCCGCGTCGGCATGGCGAGGGGCGCCGGAGATGATGGTCGGCTCGGCCACGCCGCCGGACCGCCCTGCCCGCCCCGAAAACCCGCCCCTGCGGCCACCGCGCGAGGTGCCGCGCCGCCGCATTACGTCCGGCGTCCCCGGTCGTGTCGCGCTGCTGCATGCGCTGGCCCATATCGAATTGAACGCCATCGACCTGGCCTTCGACATCGTTACGCGCTTCACCCATGAGAACCTGCCCCGCGCCTTTTACGACGACTGGGTCGCCGTCGGCGACGACGAGGCGCGGCATTTTCAGATGCTGGCGACGCGGCTGGCGGAACTGGATGCGGCCTATGGCGACATGAACGCCCATGACGGGCTGTGGCAGGCGGCGGAAGAGACCGCCGACGATCTGCTGGCGCGCCTGGCCATTGTGCCGCTGGTGCTGGAGGCCCGCGGGTTGGACGTGACGCCGGCGATGGCCGGCAAGCTGCGGGCCGCCGGCGACGACCGGTCGGCCGATATGCTGCAGGTGATCCATGACGAGGAAATCACCCATGTCGCGGCCGGCGCGCGCTGGTTTCGGTATTTGTGCGAGCGCCGCGAACTGGACCCGGCCGAAACATACGGCGCGCTGGTCCGCGAACGCTTCAGGGGCCAGTTAAAGCCCCCCTTCAACACCGCCAGCCGCAACGCCGCCGGCCTACCGGCCGAGTTTTACGAGCCGCTGGCCGCCGATTAATTATCCAACAAGGGAGAGAAAAATGACCAAAACCTATAGCCCCGACACCGTCGCCCCGCCATTCAGCAACTATGTCCACGCGGTTGAAGCGCCCGGCAACGCGCGCTGGCTCCATGTTTCAGGACAGTTGGGCGTAACCCGGGACGGATCGGTGCCGGAAGATTTCACCGGCCAGGCGGAGCAGGCCTTCCGTAATGTCATCGCGATCCTGGAAGACGCCGGCATGGGGGTGACCGATATCCTGCGGGTCAACACATACCTGACCGACACCGCCGATATCGGCGACTATCGCGGCATCCGCGACCGCATGCTGAATAACCACGCGACCGCGTCGACCATGCTGGTGATCTCGGCGCTGGCCGCGCCGCATTTCAAAATCGAGATAGAGGTAGTGGCGGCGAAGTAGGCCTTTCAAAGTTGGTCGGCTCCAGCCCGCTCACTTCAACATAGAAAAGCGCTAGGCCTCGTCTTCGTCCGCGCTCCCGGTTACGCGGGCGGCCAGGGATGCCTGCAGGAACAGGTCTATATTGCCGTTCAGCACGCCCTGGGTGTCGCTGGTTTCCGCGTTGGTGCGCAGGTCCTTGATCATCTGGTAGGGCTGCAGCACGTAGGAACGGATCTGGTGGCCCCAGCCGATGTCGGTCTTGGCCTGATGCTCGGCCTGGGCGGCGTCCTCGCGCTTCTTCAGTTCGGCCTCGTAGAGGCGGGCCTGCAGCATTTTCATCGCGGTGGCGCGGTTCTTGTGCTGCGAGCGGTCGTTCTGGCACTGCACGACGATATTGGTCGGGATATGGGTGATGCGCACCGCCGATTCGGTCTTGTTGACATGCTGGCCGCCGGCGCCCGAGGCGCGGTAGACGTCGATGCGCAAATCCTTGTCGTCGATATCGATCTCGATATCGTCCTCGATCACCGGATAAACGCCCGCGGCGGCGAAACTGGTATGGCGGCGCGACGCCGAATCGTAGGGCGATATGCGCACCAGCCGGTGGGTGCCGGTCTCGGTCTTCAGCCAGCCATAGGCGTTGTGGCCGGAAATCTTGATGGTCGCCGACTTAAGGCCGGCTTCTTCCCCCGCCGATTCCTCGATCCATTCCACCTTGTAACCATGGGCGTCGGCCCAGCGGGTATACATGCGCACCAGCATCTCGGTCCAATCCTGGGACTCGGTGCCGCCGGCCCCGGCATGGACTTCAAGATAGGCGTCGTTGTGATCGGCCTCGCCCGACAGCAGGCTTTCGATGCGGCGCTTTTCGACCCGCGCCTGCAGCGCCGTCAGCGCCGCCTCGCCCTCGGCCTGGATATCGGCGTCGCCCTCGGCCTCGGCAAGTTCGATCAACTCCACCGAATCGTCCAGTTCCTGGGAAATTTCGTCGTAGGCCCTGATTGCGGTCTCCAGATGAGTCCGCTCGCGCATCAGTTTTTGCGCCTTGTCCGCGTCATTCCAGAGATCGGGATCTTCGGCGAGCGCGTTCAGCTCGTCAAGGCGGCGCATCGAGACATCGTAGTCAAAGATGCCTCCTCAGCAGTTCCATCGACTGCTTGATGTTATCGGCGATAGCCTGAATTTCCGCACGCATGCGCGCCCCCGTTCGAATCGGTCGTTATGTTAATGCCGGTTGGATTTAGTGATTTGCGCGTTATTACGCAACCGTCTTGGTCAATAGAGACCGCTGTCGGTGCCCTTCTTGTTCGCCCGAGGCGGCTCGCCCTTGGGGTCTCTGGATCGATCCGGCACAACGTTACCCTCCCCGTCAAGCTGCACCGTCGGCACCTGGCTATCGTTATCCGAACCGTCGAGAATCACCATCGCCGAATTCAGGCCCGGTTCGGTACCGCGCCGGAAGGCTTCCTGCACGATCTTTTTCCGCTCGTCCCCGGGCCGGGCCGGCAGGCCGGTATCGGTGTTCATCAGAACCATGCGAATTCCCTCTGGCACACGAAACGGCGTGGCGCGCTTGCCGGCCAGCGCGCCTTGCATGAATTCGATCCAGATCGGTAGCGCCACGCTGCTGCCGGTCTCACCCTGGCCGAGCGTGCGTGGCGCGTCGAAACCAACATAAACACCGGCGACCAGGTTCGGAGAGAAACCCATGAACCAGGTATCCTGGCTTTCATTGGTAGTGCCGGTTTTGCCCGCAAGGGGAATATTAAGATAGCGTCTGATTCGCGCACCCGTGCCGCGGTTCACCACCCCTTCCATCATCGAGACGACCTGGAAGATACTGATCGGGTCCGAA
This sequence comes from uncultured bacterium, assembly GCA_965603635.1. Taxonomy (GTDB): domain Bacteria; phylum Pseudomonadota; class Alphaproteobacteria; order UBA8366; family JADFVY01; genus JADFVY01. Next base: position 5,313 of record CBFDDT010000053.1, read on the forward strand.
ACGATTTCACGCTGATCGGGAATGGCCGGTGGCGGCTGGCCGCCCCAGGCCGCCACGCGGCAGGCGACGCAGGGCCGTTTGTCATGGCGGTAGATTGTCGCGCCGGCGCGGTCCTGTACCCGGTCGATGAAAGTGGGCGTGATCTTCTTGCCGCCATTGGCCAGCATCGCGTAGGCGGTGGCCAAGCGCGCAAGTGTCGTCTCGCCGGCCCCCAGCGCCATGGCCAATTCGTAGGGCATGTCATCCATGACGCCGAATTTCGCCGCATTGTCGATTATGGGGCCCATGCCCACCGCCTTGGCGAGGCGCACGGTCATCAAATTGCGCGACTTCACGATGCCAAGGCGCATGACGGTGGGGCCATAGAAGGTCTTACTGTAATTCTGCGGCTTCCATTTCGAACCGTCCGGCTGCTTCATGACGAAGGGCATGTCCAGGATCACCGTGGCCGGCGTATAACCGTTGTCCAGCGCCGCCAGATAGACGAAGGGCTTGAAAGACGACCCGGGCTGGCGGCGCGCCTGGGTGGCGCGGTTGAATTCGCTGCGCGCGAACTCGTAGCCGCCCGACATGGCCAGCACGCGGCCGGTATGCGGGTCCATGACGATAATGCCGCCATCGATTTCGGGAATCTGCCGCAGTCCGTAGGTTCCTTCCGGATAAGGGATGGTCTTGCCGTCGTCGTCCGGCTCGGACTCGCTCATCGGCTCGACCAGAACCACGTCGCCGACCGCAAGAACACTCGATGGCTTGGTGACTTCCAGCCCCAGCTTCTGTTCCGCCATCCAGGGGCGCGCCCAGACCAGTTCGGGCAACGGGATAATACCGGCCTGCTCGGGTCCGAGGCCGATCGTGGCCGCATTATTCTCAACCTTCAGCACGACGGCCATCAGCCAGTCGCGGGCGCCGGCGGGTTTTTCGGCCGTCTTAAGGTATCCGGCCCAGTCGGTCCCCTGCTGCAGTTGGGAAACCGGCCCCCGCCAGCCATGGCGGCGGTCATAGGCGATCAACCCGGCGCGGAGAGCGCGGTCGGCCAGGCGCTGGAATTCGGGATTAACGGTGGTGCGCACCGACAGGCCACCTTCATAGAGTTCACCCTCGCCAAACTGTTGCGACAGTTCGCGGCGGACTTCCTCGACGAAATAGGCGGCGTTAACCGGCACGTTTTCGCGGCGCTCCACGGCAACCAGCGGTTCGGCGACCGCCGCGACGGCCTCGTCGGGCGTAATGAATCCCTCAATTTGCATGCGGCCGACGACCCAGTCACGGCGCGCTTTCGCCGCATCGTGATGGCGGACCGGGTGATAGTTGCCCGGCGCCTTGGGCAGCGCGGCCAGATAGGCGGCCTCGGCGACGGTCAACTCGTCCATGGATTTGTCGAAATAGTTCAGCGACGCGGCGGCCACGCCATAGGCGCCGTAACCCAGGAAAATCTCATTGAGATAGAGCTCGAGGATCTGGTCCTTGGTAAAGACATTCTCCATCCTCAGCGCGATCAGCGCCTCGCGCGCCTTGCGCTCCAACCGCCGTTCGTCACCGACCAGGAAGTTCTTGGCGACCTGCTGGGTAATCGTCGAACCACCGATCATGCGGCGGCCCTCGATATAATTCTTCACGTTGGTCAGCATGGCGCGCGCCAGCGCCTTGGGGTCAACCCCTCGATGCTCGTAAAAGCGCTGATCCTCGGCCGCGATGAAGGCTTGCTTGATGCGGAGCGGAATAACGCCGATCGGCACGAATGAACGTTTCTCGGTGGCGAATTCGGCGATTACCTGCCCGTCGCCCGCATGTACCCGGGTCGATATTTTCGGGCTATAGTTGGCGAGTTGCGTGTGATCGGGCAAATCCTGGGAATAATACCAGATGGCGTAAATCCCCCCGCCGGCGCCGATCAGGCCGAGCAGGAACAGAACGGAAAATCCGTAAAGAACGATTTTGAAAAAACGGCGCATGCCCGACTTCCGGTTGATCCGTTACACAATCATCATAAAAAACCCGCGCGCCGAACGGGGCGGGCACGGATAGTGCATTGTTAAACCCGAATTGTGACTAATCTATGAACGAATGGACCTATCTGGCCGCAAGATCGTCGATATGTTTAAAAAAATCGTCCAGCGATGCCAGGACGGCCCTTCCGACTTTCTTCCTGAAATTCTTGCTCAGCAGTATCTTCTTGTCGGTCTTGTTGGACAGGTAACCCATTTCAACCAGCACCGACGGCACATCGGGCGCCTTGAGTACGGCAAAGCCGGCGAAACGATGCGTCTTGTATGGCTGCATCCTGATTTTCTTCTTACCGAACTGGGCGATCAGCATGTTGGCGAAGACCGAGGACTCCTCCATCGTGCGCCGCACGGTAAGATCGCGGAGAATGTCGCCTGTTTCCTTAGAGTAAGGTGTGAGGTCGAGACCGCCAACAATGTCGCCCTTGTTTTCCTTCTTCGCCAATCTGGCGGCTTCCTTATCCGACGCTTTCTCGGACAGCGTATAGACCGAAGCCCCACGGGTCGCCCGTTTGGGATGCGTATCGGCATGGAGCGAAATGAAGATATCGCCCTCGCTGTCCTGCGCCATTTTCACACGATCGCGCAGTTCCAAAAATATGTCGCGATTGCGTGTCATGATTACGCGGTATCGCTTCGACGCCTCCAGTTGACGGCGCACTTCCAGCGCCACCGCCATGACGACACGCTTTTCATAGGTTTTGCCGCGCACCGCGCCCGGATCGACGCCCCCGTGGCCAGGGTCGATAACCACGACACGCCTGGTATCGCCCTTGGGCTTTACCTGTGGCATGGGGATCGCCTTGCCGGTCGGCGGCGACCAGTTGTTCAGCGCGACCGCCTGGCCCTTCTTGTATTTCGACCTGGGTACGGGAAGCAGATCGAACATCAGCCGATCAGGCTTGGCCAGCGCCGCATGCCTCACGATACTGACAGGGCCCTTCAGATCCACCACGACGCGGCTGTTGCCGGCGCGGAACAGGCCATAGCGCAATCCTTCGACAATACCGCGCTTTTCATCAGCGGCATCGCCGTCGACGCTCCAATCCAGTTCCGGCAAATCGATGACCAGCCGGTAGGGATTATCCAGCAGAAAAGCCGAATAGGGAACCGCATTGGTAAAGTCCAGGACGACACGAGTCTTACCATCGTTTACGCCGAGCCTTACACCGGTAACGGCCGGATCCTTCGCTGCGGCAATGTCAGCAAATGACAAAAAGGTTACCGCTACAATGAAGGCGGTTGCCACAAAACGAATCAAAATCAAATACTTGGAATAAGCCATAACACCAAACATATTGTGTCTTACAACATTGATAAAACAAGATATATACGAAACAAGATGAATCTGTCCACTTAAATAGAATACAAGCTTGGCTAAATTTTGGTTACTATGGGGAAAAATATACGTTGTCCTGTGGACAGTTTAAGGCGTATTGATAGCCTCGCGCGTACAGCCGTAAACCAGTCGCGTCGGAAATGTGTCCGGCAAGACGGTGCAGCGGTCAGCCCAGAACGGCTTCTTTCCATCTTATGGTAAGAGGTTACGGGACGGCGGATCGAGGCATTTTTGGATTTAACGGTGATTTTGAAGGGAAACTCGAAGCCGATCCACGGACGGAGCTCCATGAGGGAGCGTCAGTCACGGGATGAGCAGGCACTCAAATGCGCTTCTGTCTTGGCACTTGGTTATGGCGTGCTGTTCGACGGAAGAATTCGGGGGTGCAGCCGGTTTCGCATAAATAGCGCTGCTTGCCGTGGGGTCGATTGTGACGCGTGGACCCGCGCGAGCGCGCCGGAGTTAATGCCGCATGGCACGCAGAATGTTAATCGACGCGAGTCACCCCGAAGAAACCAGGGTGGCCGTGGTAAGTGGTAAGCGTCTCGAAGAATTCGACTACGAGACATCACGAAAGAAGCAGCTTAAAGGAAACGTCTATCTGGCGAAGATAGTGCGCGTGGAGCCTTCGCTCCAGGCCGCCTTCGTCGATTACGGCGGCAACCGCCACGGTTTCCTGGCTTTCAGCGAAATCCACCCGGACTATTATCAAATCCCGGTTTCCGACCGCGAACAGTTGCTGGCCGCGGAAAAGGCGGCGTCGGACGACGATGACGGCGAAAACGGCGAACCGTTGGAAACTGTCGGCGGCGACGAGGTAGAGGAAGTCGAACGCCGCCGCATCAAACATTACCGCCACTACAAGATCCAGGAGGTCATCAAGCGCCGCCAGATCATGCTGGTGCAGGTGGTCAAGGAAGAGCGCGGCAACAAGGGCGCGGCGCTGACCACATATCTGTCGCTGGCCGGTCGTTACTGCGTGTTGATGCCCAACACCGCGCGCGGCGGCGGCATCAGCCGCAAGATCGGCAGCGTGCAAGACAGGCGGCGTCTGAAAAAGATCCTCGACGAATTCAAAATTCCCGATGGTCTTGCTGTCATCGTGCGCACCGCGGGCGCCGAGCGCACCAAGGCAGAGGTCAAGCGCGACTATGAATATCTGGTGCGGCTGTGGGACGATATCCGCACCCGAACCATGGAATCGATTGCCCCGACGCTGGTGCATGAGGAAGCCAACCTCATCAAGCGCACGATCCGGGACCTCTACAGCAAGGATATCGACGAGGTATTCGTGGAGGGCGAGGAAGGCTACCGCACCGCCAAGGATTTCATGAAGGCGATGGTGCCAAGCCACGCCAAGCGGGTCCAGCGCTACGACGACCCCGTCTATCCGCTGTTCTTCCGCTACCAGGTGGAAAACCAGATTGACGCCATCCACAACCCGATCGTCCAGTTGCGCTCGGGCGGTTATCTGGTGTTGAATTCAACCGAGGCGCTGGTGGCGATCGACGTCAACTCAGGCCGCGCCACGCGCGAACGCCATATCGAGGAAACGGCGCTAAAGACCAACCTGGAGGCCGCCGACGAAGTTGCGCGGCAACTCAGGCTTCGCGATCTTGCGGGCCTCGTCGTCATCGACTTCATCGATATGGAGGAGAACCGCAACAACACCGCGGTGGAACGGCGCTTCAAGGAGGCGTTGAAAAACGAGCGGGCGCGCATTCAGATTGGCCATATCAGCGCCTTCGGATTGCTGGAAATGACACGCCAACGGCTGCGGCCCAGCTTGCTGGAGACTTCCAGCGAACCCTGCCCCACCTGCGGTGGCGCCGGCCATGTCCGCTCGACCGAATCCACGGCGCTGCATGTAACACGCGGCATCGAGGAAGAGGGTCTGCGCAAGCGCGCGTCCGAGATTGCCGTGTTCGTGCCAACGCCCGCGGCGCTTTATATCCTCAACAACAAGCGCGATGCGCTTGCCTCCATCGAGGAACGCTGCGAAATGCAGATTTCCATAGCGGCCGATGACACGCTGATCCCGCCGGAATTCCGGATCGAGCGAATTGTCGCGCGCGAGGGAGCCGAGGATGAGGATCGATCCGAAATCGAGGAGATAATCGGCTCCGAGGAACAGTCGGATGATAGCCGCCGCAAACGCCGTCCACGCCGCCGCCGCAAGGAAAGGCAAGATGACGTGACTCCGCAAATGGCGGAGGACGATGAGGCGGGAATGGATGCGTCGGAAGCCGATGTGGATGCCGAAGCCACGGGCGAAACCACGCGTGATGCCACGGGCGAACCCGGTGAGGATGAACCCCGCAAGCGCAGACGCCGGGGCAAGCGTGGCGGGCGCCGTCGGGGACGTAAAACGGACGAGAGCGGCGGAACAGAGACCGCCGATGGCGCCGATGGCGCGCCGCTAGCCGAAGCGGTACCCGTTGAAGAAGGTGCCGAAGCGGAACCCGTGATGGAAACTCCGGAATCCGCCGGGGAAGAAGCCGCGCCAGCGAAGAGAAAACGGGCTCCGCGCCGGCGTAAAAGCGCCGCCGGATCGGAGACTTCAGAGGCTTCAGAGGCTGTAGCCGAAACGGTTTCTTCATCCTCGACGGAAGAGACCCCGGCCACGGATACCGAAGCCGTGCAAGAAGCAAAGAAACCGGCAAGACGATCCCGGCGCAAGCCGGCCGAGTCGAAAGCCGAGGAAGAAAAGGCCGAGACCAAAAAACCGGCTCGCAGACGAGCCACCCGGAAACCGGCCGCCGCCGACAAGGCGGAGGATGGCGATGCCACGTCCCCGCAGCCAACGAAGGCGAGTTTCGTACTCGAGCCGGAATCGGAGGCGCAACCCGCCCCTGAGCCAGAAGCCCCGCCAGAGCCCTTCATTGCACCGGCCGAAGCCACGGAACAGCCGGCAGAGGAGCCGCGGCCGGAGATGGCCGACACTCTCGCGGAGCCCGCGGCCGAAGAACCGGCCGCCGAGGAAAAGCCCAAGCGAACAGGCTGGTGGCGGCGCGGTTAACCGTCCCCGCAATTTGCAGGTCTTGAGGGCGCCCATCGTGGCGCCCTCTTGCGTACATGGCATGCCGACCCAGAGCAGTATCCGGATAAAGATGCTCGCCCCTTGAAATTTCCCTAGCTTATGGTCAGGATTGACGAAAATCTTATAACTGGTAAAATCTTTGATGATTATACCGCAGTGGTTGAAATCATGTTCAGCCTGCGGTGCGAATAGGTCTTCATGGATTTGAGGATGATTATCGATGGCGGGACTGGACAAGCACTGCGGCGATAATTTCACGAAATCGCCTCTTGAAACCGACAGCGGCACGATGGCCCGCGCCATCCAGCCAGGGTCCCTGTTCCTGTTTAGCGTCATGGCCGGAATCATTGGCGCCTTCGCAAAAAGGGGATCACTGCGCCTCAACTACCGCGGGCAACGGGAAACCCGGTTTGGCGACGGAACGGGGCCGCTTTTCCGCGTGCGACTGAATACACTGCGCACGATTTTCCGTATTGTCAGGGATCCCGAAATGGGTTGCGGCGAATCCTATATGGACGAAGGCTGGGTCCTGGAACAGGGCGACCTGAACGGTTTCCTGAAAATGATGTGCCGCAACGAGGTCGCCGCGAGCGAGTCCATACCGGGCAAGGTTCTGCGGGCCGTCAGCGAATTCATGTTCAGGGGCCGGCGCAACAATCCGCGCAAAAGCCGCCTGAACGTGGCCCACCATTACGACATCGGCAACGATCTATATAAGAGCTTCCTGGACGAAGGCATGAATTACTCGTGCGCCTTCTTCAAGGAACCCGACCAGCCCCTGCGCGACGCCCAGATCAACAAGCTGCGCACCACGATCGATCGGCTGGCGATCCCCGACGGCGCGCGCGTTCTCGACATCGGGTCGGGCTGGGGCGAACTGACCCGCATGATCGCATCCGAGACCGGCGCCGCCCACGTCACCGGCGTTACCCTTGCCGAAACCCAGCGCGACCTGGCGCGTGAGCGCGCGGCGGCCATGACCGGCAATCGCCCTGAATACCAGCTGGTCGACTACCGCGTTCATGCGGCCGACAATCCGAACACCTATGACAGCATCGTCAGCATCGGCATGTTCGAACATGTGGGCGCCATGCATTTCGACGAATATTTCAACGCAATAAATCGCATGTTGAAGGATGACGGGCGGGCGCTGGTTCATACCATCATGCGGCTTGAACGCTGCGAGACAAGTTCATGGGTCCAGAAATATATTTTCCCCGGCGGCTACATACCAACATTGGAAGATACCCTCGCCGCGGCGCGCAACGCCGGGCTGGAACTGGCGCACGAGCCTTTTATCCATGAACATTTCCACTACGCCGAGACGCTGCGCCGCTGGCGCCGGAATTTTAACGAGGCATGGCCCGATCTGGACCGGTCTCGCTACGACCCGCTTTTCCGGCGCATGTGGAATTTCTACCTCGCGGGCTCCGAGGCGGCATTCGACGCGAACGGCCTGTTCGTGGGCCAGATCGTTCTGCGGAAAGCGGATTAACCTCCTCGTTCCTCATGCCAGCGCCGCAACGCCTCCGCCGCGGCCGCGATTTCCCCGGTGCTTTCGGCGAAGGAAAAGCGCACGAAACGGTTGCCGCGCCAGGGATCGAAATCGACGCCGGGTGTTATCGCAACGCCGGCCTCGCTCAGGATGCGGCGGCAGAAATCCTCGCTATCGTTGGTCAGATGCCCGACATCGGCATAAATGTAAAAGGCCCCGTCCGCCGGCGCTAGATCGGTGAACCCCGCCTCGGGCAATTCGGCCAGCAGCAGTTCGCGGTTCGCCGCATAGCGCGCCACATTGGCCTCCATCTCGTCGCGGCAATCGAAGGCGGCGACTGCGGCGACCTGCGACAGGGTCGGGGGCGAAATGAACAGATTTTGCGCCAGCGATTCCACCGGCCGCATCAGGTCTTCGGGCACGATCATCCAGCCCAGCCGCCAACCTGTCATCGCGAAATATTTCGAAAAACTGTTGATGACGATGGCCTCGGCGGTGAACTCGGCCGCGGTGTCCGCGCGATGATGGAAGGTGATGCCGTGATAGATCTCGTCGGAGATCAGCCGGATATCATGCGCGCGGCAATACTCCACCAGCGTCTGAAACGCCTCACGGCCCAGCATCGTGCCGGTCGGATTGGACGGGCTGGCGACAATCAGGCCATGAACCGGCCCGTCGGCGCGCGCCTTGTCGAGCAATTTCGGGGTTGGCTGAAACCGGTCGGCGGCCGTGGTCATCAGCGATACCGGCTCCACCCCCAGGGCCGACAGAATATTGCGATAACAGGGATAGCCGGGCGCCGCCAGCGCCACCCGGTCGCCCTGGTCGAAGGCCGCCAGAAAGGACAGCAGAAACCCGCCGGAAGATCCGGTGGTAACGACAATCCGCTCCGCCGGCACATCGACCCCGTAATAGTCGCGGTAATGGCCGGCGATGGCCGCGCGCAGTTCCGGAATGCCCAGCGCCACCGTATAGCCGATACGGTGCCCATCCAGCGCCGCGCGGGCGGCATCGATTACGCCCTGTGGCGCACCCGTGCCCGGTTGCCCGACCTCCATATGCAACACGCCGGCGCCCGAGGCCTCGCGTTCGGCGGCCGCTCGCATGACCTCCATCACGATGAAGGGGGAAATCTCGCCCCGTCTGGAAACCTTCAGTCCCACCGGCCGGCTAATCCGGGAATGCCGCGAGTCCATAGCCACGCGGATCACTGACCGCCCAGCACAGGCTCTTTTCCGGGTCCACCGGATAGCCCGGCGGACAGTGGATCGCGTTGACGCGGCCAAGCGATTTTACCGTCGAGACCGAGTGGCCACGCCCGGTGAGCGCCGCCACCGCCTCGTCGCCGGCGGCCGATTCGATATAGACGGTATCGCCGCCGCCATGATGCACACGAGGCCGCCCGACCTGCTTGTCCAGGCGATTTTGCCCGATCACGGCCGCCGCGGCGACATTAATCATTGCCGTTGCCGCCTGGGCACCCTCGCCGCCCGCGGCGACGAACTTCATCGACCGCACCTGCGGATTAAAAATCATGATACCCCCCAGCGACAATGGATTGCGATCCCTGGGTTCGGGCGACGGCGCCAGAAGGATCCCCGTGCCCGGTGCGGCCCAACCAGTTCCGAAGGGCTGATAGGCGGTAAAGCTGCATGCCACCGCGCCGCCCAGATAATCCATCGCCACCACGCCGGTGGCGGCCGGCGCCCCCGACTGGCGTGGCACACCGTTGTCCGCATTCCCCGCGCCGCCGGAAGCGGTCGGGTTGTAATTCGCCATATTGGCGGCGGCCGTCTTCTCGGACAGCAGATCGGCGGGCAGAATATTCGTACCGTCGTCGCCCAGCCAACGCGCGCGCCCGGCAAATGCCATGCGCGCCGACTCGGCCAGCAGGTGAAGTTTCTCTCCCTTATCGGCCCTGGCATAGCGTTTGCCGTCTGCCAGCATCTGCCACATCTGGCCCGCCACCAGACCGCCGCCCGCCGGCGGCGGCGCGACATAGACCCGGTCGTAACCGTATCGCACTCCGGTCACTGTCTGCCAATTCGGGCTGAAATTCTGCAAATCCTGGCGTGCCAGCGAACCGCCGGCTTCCCCGAATGCCTTAACCAGCCGTTCGGCCAACTGCCCCTTGTACATGGATCCCGCGCCATTCAGGCGCAGTTCGGCCAGAACATCGGCAAGGTCGTTCTGCGGCATGGACTGGCCTTCAACCGGCAAGCTGCCGCGCGACGCAAAAATTCCCTTGGCCTCGGACTGTGCCAGCAGCGCGTTGCCACCTGCCGCGTAGGCCGCGGCGGAGGCCCGGGTCAAGGGTTCGCCAAATCGCGCGATTTTCTCGGCCGGCGCCAGCAGCGTGCGCCAGTCAAGATATCCGTACCGAGCATGCAGCGCCGCCATGCCACGCACGTTGGCCGGCACCGCGGTGGCCCTGTAGGCGTCGGTCGCCGACGATTTGGGGGCAACGAAATCAAGCGAAAACACCTCGCCCTTGTCCCAGTCGGAAACCAGGCACACACCGCCGCCGCCGAGGCTGGCCGCCGACGGATAGGTCACCGCCAGGGTGAAATAGGCCGCCACCGCCGCATCCGCCGCCGATCCGCCCTTGGCCAGCATTTCCATGGCCGCGCGGGCCGCCAGCGGTTCGTCGGCTACAGCCGCCCCCTTGAAAACGCCACCCGGGAGCACCTGATCTATTTCACTAGACGCGCATCCGGCCAGCAGAAAAGCCGCGGTGGCAAAGGCGGCTGCGCGATTGCGCAAACGCATGGAGCGGGTTAGTCTGTAGCCGTAATGGAGAAATGATTCGTTGAAGCCCATACGCCTGATCGCTTCCTTTTTTGTTGCCGTGGCCTTGGCGCTATTCGCCGTGCCCGCCGTTTCGATTGCCCAAGGTTCCGGTAAGTTATCGCTGATTCGCGATGCTGAAATTGAAAATACCATCCGAATTTTCGCGAAGCCAGTATTACTAGCGGCCGGGTTGGAACCTGGCGCGCTTTCGGTTCATCTTGTCCTCGACGATCGGCTGAACGCCTTCGTCGCCGGCGGAGAGCGTATATTCATCAATACGGGCCTGTTACGCAATGCCAAGGATGCAAATGGCATTATCGGCGTGCTGGCGCATGAGACCGGCCATATCGAGGGCGGGCATCTGTCCCAGATGCAGGATAACATGCGCAACGCCAGCGCCCAGTCGATTGTCGCGATGGTGCTGGGCGCCGTTGCCGCCGGCGTAAGCGGTAGACCGGAAGCCCTGATCGCCGGCGCAACAATGGGCCAGTCGGCCGCCACCGGGTCTTTCCTGCATTACAACCGAACCATGGAAAGCCAGGCCGACCAGGCCGCGCTGCGCTATCTGGAGGAAACCGGACAATCGGCGCGCGGGCTGATGGATATTCTCGGCAAGCTACAGAACCAGGAGGTGATGGACGCAGGGCGTCGGGATCCTTATCTTCGCACCCATCCACTAAGCCAGGAACGGCTGGCCACCGTTCGGAACCATGTGGAAAAATCCCGATATTCCAACACGGATTCTGGCGAATTGCTGGATTATTTACAGCGCCGCATGCGCGGCAAGCTTAACGGCTATATCGATTCGCCAGGACAAACGCTGGCCCGCTACAAGGCGGACGATACCGGAGTGGAGGCGCGCTATGCGCGCGTCCATGCGCTGGAAAAGCTGCACCGGACCGACGAAGCCGTGGCGATAATGGATATCCTCATCGCCGAAAAACCCAATGACGCCTTCTTCCATGAAACCAAAGGCTATGTTCTCTGGAAGGCGGGGCGTATCCGCGAATCGCTCGGCCCCTACCGCCGTTCAGTGGAATTTTCAAACGGACTGCCGTTACTACGACTGAGTTTGGCGCAGGCCCTGCTCGAACTGGAAGACCCGGACGCCGCCCGCGAGGCAGTCGAGCAACTTGTCCTGACAACCCAGTTCGAAAAGACCATGCCCCGGGCCTGGCGATTACTGGCGACAGGTTATGGCCGGCTGGAGGATTTCGGGCCCGCGGCATACTCTCTGGCCGAGGAGGCGTTGCTGCAGCGCGACCGCGAAGGCGTCGAGCGGAATGTGACCAAGGCGCTGGATTTGCTGCCGCCGGGTTCGCCCATGCATTCGCGCGCCATGGATATCCAGTTTTTGATGGCCGGAATGGGCAAGCCCGGTTGAACGGTCGCCGGCATGTAAATTTATCGTGACACCCGGAACAATTAAGCGGATCTCAACTCGCACCAGCGCATAATGTCTGTTAGTTTGCGCGGCTTCGGGGTCGGCGAAGTATTATAAATGAGGATTATTCGATGAAGTGTTTTGCGGGTTATGTTTTGCGGATCGCGGCGATGGGCTTGATGCTGATGCTGGCGGGCCTGCCCGCCTCGGCCCAGGAATTCAGCGACGCCCAGAAAGCCGAAGTCGGAAAAATCATCGGTGAATATCTGAAGGAAAACCCGGAATTCATCCGCGAATATCTTCTGGAAAACCCGGAAATCCTGCTCGAAGTGTCCGACAAGCTGCGTGCCCTGCAAATTCAGGCGGAGCGCGATGGCGCCGCGCTGGCGATGATCGAGTACCAGGAAAAGCTGGAGCGCCACCCGATAACGCCGGTGACCGGCAATCCGGAAGGCGACATCACGCTGATCGAGTTTTTCGACTACAACTGCACCTTCTGCAAGCGTGCGTTTGTCACCATGCAGGAGATCGAGAAAGAGGACCCGAACCTGCGCGTGGTCTGGAAGGAATATCCAATTCTGACCAGCCGCGCGCCGACCTCCCTGACCGCCGCCAAGGTCGCGATGGCCGCCAACCTGCAGGGCAAATATATCGAAACCCACGATGCGCTTATGAGCGTGCGCGGTGCGCTGACATCCGATGCGCTGGTGTTTAAGATCGCCGAGGATATCGGCCTGGACATGGCCAGGCTGAAAAAGGACATGGAGTCGCACGCGGTAAAAGCATACATCTCGGAAACGGTAAAGCTGGGCGAGGCGCTGAAATTTCAGGGCACGCCTACCTTCGTGATAAACGGCGCGGTGATCGGCGGCGCGGTGCCCAAGGAAGTCCTTGTGGCCGTAATAGCAGCGGCACGCGCCGGCGCGCTACAGCCCGGCGAGATGACCGAACAGGATATGGGGCTGATCGTCCAGAAATTCGGATCGTGACGAGACTGCCGGGATCATTGTGAAATCATTGGGCGGCGGATTGGCCGCCCAATCTCATTCCGCCACGCCCTCTTCTTCCAATTGCGGCGGCCAGATCACCGGAAACCACTCTCCCTCCATGCGGTTGCCGGGTTTTAAATCGACGCCCATCTCGGGGAACGGCGGCGAGGACTTGCCCGGACGCTCGCAGAAACGCACATCGTCACCGATCCAGCGGTGCGCGAAACCGCGCCGCCGGCCCGGGCCGGGATTGGACGGCGCGTTATGCAGGGTCTTGTAATTGAAGGCCACCGCGTCGCCCGGCTCCAGCGACCAGGACAGGATATCGTAATCCCCTGGATTGCCCTCGATATCGGGCACGGGCTCGTAACCGGCGCCTTTGTAATCGTAATTCTCGCCATCCTTGAACATGCGCGGATAAAACAGCTTGCCCCAGCGATGCGAGCCGGCGACGAATTTCGGGCAGACTTGTTCGGGAACCGGGTCCATCGGCGTCCAGAAACTGACCGTATCGTCGCCATCGACGCAGTAATAGGGAAGGTCGTGGTGCCAGGGCGTGGGTTCCGTGGTGCCCGGCTCCTTGACCAGCACATGCTCGTGAAAGAATTGCGCGCGTTCCGACCCCATCAACCGCGCCGCCATTTCGGCGGCCGGTGAGCGGGTGACAAAATAGCGATATTGCGGGATTCGCCGCCAATTGCAGTAATCGCCGAAAAAGCGCCCGGGCGAATCCTCGCCAGTATAGTGGATCGCCATCGGGCCGGGCAGCCGCAAGTTCCGTTCGATCCCCTGGGCCAGCCTGTCGATCCAGTCCCGGGTGAAAATCTGGCGCAGCACGACCACCCCGTCGCGCCGGAACCGTTCAACATCGTCATCCGAAATCAGGGTTTGTGTGTCCCGTGACATTTTCCGTCCCTCGCTTGATGTTTTACGACTCTCCCGTTCCCGACATCGGGAAAAACCCTACCCGCTCGCGCGACGCTTGACCAGAGCAATGCCTTCGCGTTTATCTGCCTGCAGCCAACCAATGAGGACGATCATGCCCCCGAAAGTAAATCCGCTGAAACTGAACAAGCTGCAGCTAAAGACCCTGACCATCCTGCAGGAACTGGCCGGCGACCCCGGCATTACCGAGCGCGACGAGACCACCGGTGGCACGCGGATCATCGGCATCCCACAGCCACACGGCAATCATTTTCATGTAGGGGCGCGGGTTGCGATGACCGGCGACGCAACCGGGCTGACCAACGAGGGCGTCTGGCTGGCGCTGGTGCGCAAGGGCCTCGCCGCGGCCGGCGTCTTTCCCTTCAGCATCGTCGTCACCCCCGCCGGCCTGGGCTACGAAACCGGAATCCGCGACCAGATCCTGCACGGATCGGATCACTGACACCTCCGTTTTCTAGCATCCCGCTTGTTAAAAGCCCCATAAAGTTGTATGGTAGCCCCGCATAACCTGTTGATATATTTAATTTTTTATTAACGGAGCGGTTTGCTCCGGTAGGGAGTTCCGGATGCAGGACGACCATGACGGCAACCAGTCACACGACGACGCGCCGCCTTACGCCGGGCCCGTGAGCGCCGACTTTGACGGGCGCGAGGACGGCTACAGCCCGTTCCAGAAGATCTATATGGGTCTGATGGCGCTGGTGGTTTTGTCGGTTCTGTCGGCCGGCGGCTGGGGTACCTGGCGTTATATCACCCATGGCTTCATGTCCTTCGAACTGGAGGCGTTGGTCGACAGCATTGAGGCGGGCGATGCGGCGGAGGCCGAAATCGCCGCCAACGAAATCGTGGAACTGGGTTACGAGGCGGATGACGCCATTCCCTTCCTGGCCAAAATAGTCGCCGACCCGGACCTGCCGAACAGAATTACCGCGGTCGAAACCCTGGGCCGCCTTGATGTCACTTCGCCAATAGTGGTGGCCACGCTCGGCGAAGCGGCGCGCGATCCGGACGAAGCCATGCGCCATGCGGCGCTGCGCGCGCTTGCGCAAATTGGATTGCCCGCCGAGGCCGCGCTGCCCGCCATCCTCGAACAGCTTGCCTCTGGCGATGTAAAATCCCGGCAACTCGCCGCGCGGGTGCTCGGCAGCATCGAATATCTGGAAATCGAAGAGGAAGACGCCCTGGTCGCGGCGCTGGAGGATTCCGAGCCGGTTGTCCGGGCGGCGGCCCTGGCGGCCCTGGTCCAGATCGGCGCGGAACTGCCCGAGGCCAGCGCCGTCAAACTGGCGGGGTTTCTCACCGCCCAGGACCCCGACGCCCGCGCCGATGCGATCCTGGCGCTGGGGCAGTTGGGCCCCGATGCGGCGGAGGCCGTCCCGGCGATCGAGGTTGCCCTGACCGACGAGTCGAGCGAAATCAGGCATGGCGCGGCCTGGGCGCTGGGCAATATGGGCGAGGAACAGGGCGCGCGCGCGGTGCCGCCGCTAACCGCCTTGCTGGAAACCGACCCGGATGAGGACGTGCGAGCGCAAGCCGCCTGGGCGCTGGGCCAGATGGGCGTGTCGGCGGAACCCGCCGCCGACGCCCTGCTGGCGGCGCTGGAAGACCCGGAGGACATGGTCCAACTGGAAGCCTATGAAGCGCTGAAAAGCATCCTGAACGCCAAGGGCGAGGATTTCAAAGGCATCTCGGAGGCGCTGGACAACCACAAACTCCACGCCGGCAACTGCGGCCATCACGGCATCGAAAGCGCGGAGGGAGAAGAGACCGGGCAGGACTATCTGGACGAACTGGCGGGGCAACCGCACGGCTGATACCAAGGCTCGCTAACAGCCTGTCCCTCACAAATTCTCGATCTCCACCGGTTCGATCTCGTCGGCCGGGGTGAAGCCGAATACCGTTCCGTAGAAATACAGCTCGCCTTCCAGGGCGCGCTTGATGTTTTCTGCCTTGCCGAAGCCGTGACCCTCGCCCGCGAAGGGGACGTAGGCGACGGGGATGCCCTTGGCGCGCAAGGCCGCCACCATGGCCTCTGCCTGGTTCGGCGGCACCACCTTGTCGTCCAGCCCCTGGAAGAAGATCACCGGGCAATCCAGCCGGTCGGTATGGTTGATCGGAGAGCGGTCGCGCCACAGGGCCTCGGCCTCGGGCAGCGGGCCGACCAGACGGTCGACATAGCGACTTTCGAACTTGTGGGTGTCGTCGGCCAGCGCCATCAGGTCGCCGATGCCGTAATGGCTGGCCCCGGCCTTGAAGACATCGTGGAAGGTCAGCGCCGCCAGCACCGTATAGCCCCCGGCGCTACCGCCCGATATCAACAGGCGTTCGCCGTCGACCCGGCCCCGGTCGGCGAGCCAGCGCGCCCCGGCGACGCAATCCTCGACATC
>CBFDDT010000054.1:0-21653 GCA_965603635.1 uncultured bacterium
CGGAATCCTCGGGATTGTGAACCAGAAAATGCGGAGGCATCTGCCTTCCCCTTCTTGTCTTGATGTGTGGTGAACAGGGGCGCTGCCCGCCCCTGAGGTATTTTAAGTCTTATATAAGACATAAATTATGGCCCCGAGTCAAGCTATGCGCTATCATGAGGCATGGATGGATCCCCCGACTCCGAAATTGGTGAGGCCCCGCGCGCCCAGCCACTCTATGCCCAGGTCAAGGCGCTGATGATGCAGCGGTTGATCGCCGGGCAATGGCGGCCTGGCGAGATGTTGCCCAGTGAGTTCCAGTTGGCCGACCTGTTCGGGGTCAGCCAGGGCACGGTGCGCAAGGCGTTGGACGAATTGGCGGGCGAGAACGTGGTGGTGCGCCGCCAGGGCCGCGGCACCTTCGTCGCCGAACATGACGACCACCGCGCGCTGTTCCATTTCTTCCACCTGGTCGGCCCGGACGGCGAGCGCCGCCTGCCGGAAAGCCGGCTGATCTCGGTGCGCAAGGGGCTGGCCGGGCGGCTGGAGGCAGGACGGCTGGCCATTGGCCGGGGCGTGCCGGTGATCCGGATCCGACGGATCAGGTTGCTGGACGACCGTCCCGCCATCGCAGAGACCATCGCCGTGCCGCAAAAACTGTTCCCCGACCTCGCCGATATCCGCGAGGTGCCGAACACCCTCTACGATCTCTATGAACGCCGTTATGGCGTCACCATAGCCCGCGCCGTCGAACGTCTGGCCGCCGTCGCCGCCGACGAACGCGACGCCAAGATGCTGGAAACCGCCCCCGGCGCGCCGCTGCTGGAGATCGACCGCACCGCCCTGGCGCTGGACGGCGCCCCGGTTGAATGGCGCGTCAGCCGCTGCCTGACGGCGACACACCACTATCGGGTGGAGTTGGGCTAGAGGGCGGCCGCGGATGTTTGAGACGGAACGCCTGATCGGGGCATCTGTGCTGGGGCTGCTGTGGCTTGTGTTTACGGCGTACAATGTGTTTTTCGCCGTTGACCGAATCCGGCGCCGCGCCTATGACGGGCCGTCGCCATTACCGATTTTCGGGAGTATTTTTGGGCTTGCCGCCCTGCTGCTGGCGCCGGTTGGCGACCTGCCGCTACGGCTCGTCTTGATTCCACTGGCCCTGATTCCTGATCTGGCGACACCGTTGGGCGACAGGATCGTGGACTGGCTGGGCCCGGCCGACGAATAGGATGTAATCCGTTTGCGTCGCGCCATCCAGGGTGGAAACCCATAGTATTTTGCATTTCCCTAAAATCACTGGAATCTGAAGTCATCCGCCCCGGCATACAGGCCGGTAGCGGGTTCGCGATGTCCGGGGACGACCGGGCATCCCTTCGGGCCACGGAATCTCATGGGAGGCGATAATGACCAGAAAGATGCTTTCAGCGGCTTGTAGTGCGATGATCCTGGCAGCCGCGTGGACCACGCCGGCCGCCGCGGAAGAAACGCCCGATCTCGGTTTCGAGGGCATCGTCGTATTCGGCGACAGCCTGAGCGACACAGGGAATTTCCATACCATCACTTTGGATTTGTATGACGCGGGTTATCCCCCTTGGCCCTATTACGAAGGCCGTTTTTCCAACGGCCCGGTTTGGATCGAAAGCTTCGCACCGCTCTTGGGCCTGGAGTCGGATCCGGATTTCGACACATCGTATTGGGACAATCCGTATCTGGCGGATAATTTCGCCACCGGCGGCGCGTTCAGCGGTGCCGGCGACATGTGGGGCAGCAGTCTGGGTCTGCTGAGCCAGATCGGACTATATGGCAGCACGCTACGCGGCTTCGCGCCTGACGATCTGGCGGTCGTCTGGGCCGGGGCGAACGATTACCTGTTCGGCGGCATATCCGACCCCGGTACGGTCGGGGGTAATATCTCCAACGGGATCGTGGCGCTCAACGATCTCGGCGCCCAGCATCTGCTGGTCATGAACATGCCCAGCCTTGGCAATACGCCGCTGCTGAACAGCACGGAAGCCAGCGACCCGTTCAACCAACTGAGCGCTGTGCATAACCAAATTCTGGAAGGTTCGGTGGGCGGTTTGCGGGCCGATCTCGACGCGGAAATCATCTATGTCGACGTTGAAACCGCACTCAACGCCGTTCTTGCAAACGGGGCGCGTTTCGGCTTCACCAACACGACCGGCTCTTGTATCGGCGCGGACAAGAAATTGACCGGCCTGTGCGGCCTCAATCCGGATTTTAGTGTAAATGCCGACGGTTTTGTGTTCTTCGACGCCATCCATCCCACCGCCCAGGCCCATGAACTGCTGGCCGAATTCGCCTATGCGACACTACTGACGTCGCGCCACGGCGTACAGGTTGCATCGGCGCAGGCCGATATCGGCGCACTGACAGCACGGGCGCAGGTTCGGGCCGTCGGGGCACGGCAGAACGCGGTTCGCCTCGGCATGTCCGGGCAAGCGGTCTTCGGCAACCGTTTCGTCGAAGCCTCGCCGATAGAGCAGCGGCTTGCCATGGCCGGCCGGCCCGGGCCAACGGCGACCCGGCTTGACCTGTCACCGGACGGTTCGTGGACATCGGCGATCGACAGCCCCTTCGGCATGTATATGTATGGCGCGGCCGATGACGGTGAGCAGGCCGGCCTCGGCTATCATACCGAACAGGATGCCATCGGCATGGACTACCGGCTGAGCGATTCCCTGATGGTCGGCTTGGTTGCGGGTTTCGGGCAAGGCGAAGGCCTGTTGGCCGATGGCGCGGGTTCCAGCAACGTCGAGAGCAACGCCTTCACGATCTATGGCAGTTTGAACGGCGAATATGGCCATATCGACGCCTCCGTCGGCCAGAGCATGGAGCAATATGCCGGGTTGACCCGCAACACCGGCTCGCGCATTTTCCCGACCGCGCGCGCCGAAACCGAGGGGGTGACCACACAGGTCTCGCTAAGTGGCGGCTATGACTGGCGTGCGGGTCCCGTAACCTGGGGACCGGCCGCCGGACTCGATTACGGCCACCGCGTGGTCGAGGGATACAGCGAAACCGGCGCCGGGCCCCTGAAACTGACCGTCGCCGAACAGACCGACGAATCGCTGGTCGCCAGCATCGGCCTGCGCGCGTCGGCCGAATTCGCCGGCGACTGGGGCGCGACCGTCATACAGGGTGGGTTGTCGTATGAGCAGGATTTCCTGGGCGGCGACTTGGCCAGTGCACAGCTTGCCGGTAACGCGGCGGTCACCGACCTCGCCGACGCCGGCAGTGCGGGCGTGATGAAGTTGGATGCGGGGGTTGGCGTGCGGCTGGACGGCGCCGTCTCGGCGACCCTGGAAAACAGTCTGGAACTGACCGAGGGTGGTGACCCGCAATACGCTGGCATGGCGTGGGTCAAGCTCAAGTTCTAACCGGCTGTTGCCCGGCCCCGGCGGCACATCAGCCCGTCGCCGGGGCCGGTTTCTTTGCGCCTATTTTCCGGCCCGCAGTTTCTCCAGCGCCGCCGTCAGGCTTTCGGAATAGGCGAAGGCGCCGGGGGTGCCGCCGGTGTGGAGGAACATGATGCGGTGGTCCGGCCCGGTCTCTGTCGCGCGCGCGATGGTGGCCGCCATGGTCTTGGCCGTATAGACCGGGTCCAGGATCAGCGCCTCGTGGCGCGCCGCCATGTCCAGGGCGCGCAATGCGGCATCGTTCAGCAGGCCATATCCGGGCGCCAGAAACTCATCCATCGTAATGACGTCGTCGTCGCGAACGGCGGAGTCGAGTGCCAGAAGTTCCGCGATGTCGCGGCAGCGGTCGGCGATGCGCGTCTTCTGGATCGCGGCCTCGCGGCGCACGCAGACCCCGGTGACCCGGATCTCGCTGCCCAGCGCCCTGAGCCCGAACAGCAACCCGGCATGGGTGCTGCCGCTGCCAGAGGCCACGACGATCTCGTCGATATGGATTCCGCCGCTGTCGATCTGGCCGAGGATTTCGCGCGCCGCATCCACATACCCCAGGGCACCCAGCGGCTTGTGGCCAGGGCTCAGCGGCACAACATAGGGTCTCCGGCCGGCGGCCTTCAACTCACCCGCGATTTCATGCACGCGCCGGTCGGCGCCTTCCTCGTCCTCGCCGTCCGGGTAGGTATGGATCGTCGCGCCGAGCATGCGGTCCAGCAGAACATTGCCGGATGTCCGATATTCGCCCGACTTGCCGGGCACCCGTTCCTCAAGCTGCACATGGCAATCCATGCCCAGCCTGGCCGCGCCGGCGGCCGCGCAGCGCACGAAGTTGGACTGCACCGCGCCGGTGATCAGCACCGTGTCGGCGCCTTCGGCCCGCGCCTCGCCGAGATAGAATTCCAGTTGCCGCACCTTGTTGCCGCCAAACGCCAGCCCCGTGCAGTCGTCGCGCTTGACGTAAAGCCCGCCATCGCGCCCCAGCGCCGCAGCCAGGTTCCCCATCGCCTCGACCGGCGTCGGCAGATGCGCCAGCGCCACGCGCGGCATGTCGTCGAGTTTTCCGAGTGAACCGTTCATCCGCCCATCATCCCGCTTAATCCGTCCCAGATCAGCTTTACACCGGTCAGCGACAGGAAAACAAAACATAGTGTGTAGAACAGGCTTTCCGACAGCAGCTTGTGGAACCGCACGCCCATCCAGATACCCAGCGGCGCCAGCGGGCTGAGGATCAGCGCCGTGCCCAGATTGCCCGCCGACAACTGCCCCAGCAATCCGTAGGGAACGAGCTTGGTGTAATTCACCACCGTAAAGAACACCACCAGCGTCCCGACATAGAGCGTCTTGTCGATCCGTTGCGGCAGCAGATAAACATGTATCGGCGGCCCGCCCGCATGGGCGACGAAACTGGTGAAACCCGACATGCAGCCCCAGAACAGGCCGGCCGGGCCCGGCTCGGTGCGGTGGTCCGCGGCGCGGCGCAGCACATACTGGCCGAACCACCGATACAACACGAAGCCGATCGCGACGAAACCGACGATCAGCCGCACCCCGTCGTCGCTCAGATACCGGAAGGTCAGCGTGCCAAGGACGATACCGGCCAGCGCGCCCGGCAGCATCGACGCCAGATTACGCCGGTCCCACACCCCGCGATAGGCATACAGCCCGAACAAATCCATCAGGCAGAGGATCGGCAACATGATGGCCGCCGCCTGAATCGGCGAAATGACCATTGCTATCATCGGCACCGAAACCGACCCCAGCCCCCCGGCCACCCCGCCCTTCGAGATGCCGACGATCAACACCGCCGGAACGGCGATGGCATAGAACAGGGGATCGACGATGAACTCCATGACCGTACCCTATCCCACAACCAACCCCTCCGCCCCCTGCCAGGCGAGGCGGCAGCCGGTCAGGAAGATGAGGGTGAAGCAGATGCGGTAGAAGATTGCCTCGGGCAGGCGCTTCTGGAAGGTTATGCCGAGCCAGATACCCAGCGGCGCCACCGGGGCCAGGATCAGGGCGGTGCCCAGGTTGGTGGCGTCCAGCGTGCCCAGTATTGCATAGGCCGGCAGCTTCATCACATCGACCAGCGCGAACAACGCCACCGTGGTGCCGATGAACAACTGTTTCTCCAGCTTTTGCGGCAGCAGGTAGATATGCACCGGCGGGCTGCCGCCATGGGCGACCACGCTGGTGAAGCCGCCGACACCGGCCCAGAAAGTCCCGTAACCGCGATGCGGCGGCGACACGTGGTCGGCGGCGCGGTTGAGCAACCGCGGGCCGATCCAGCGATAGAGCGTGAACAGGATGGCGACGGCGCCGACGATGATGCGGATCACGTCGTCGTTCATGAAGCCGAACACCAGCCCGCCGATCACCACGCCGGCCAGCGACCCCGGCAGCATGATCATCAGATTACGCCGGTCGAACACCCCCCAATAGGCGCGCAGGGTGAAGATATCCATGAACAGCAACAGCGGCATCAGCACGCCCGCCGCCTGCACCGGCGACACCACCAGCGCCATCATCGGCACCGCCATGATGCCCAGCCCCCCGCCGACCCCGGCCTTGGAAAAGCCGACGATCAGCACGGCCGGAAACGCCAGCGCATAAAACCAGGGGTTCGTAATGAATTCCAACCGTGCGCCCTTCCCGATGCCCGCGCTAATTATCGCTGTGGAGGCAAGCGCTTATAGCCTGATACCGGCAGACGCGATAGCAGCGGCGACAGGGAAGTCACATCGCCACGTTATCCGCGATCAGCGCTATCATCTCGAACATCACGGCCGCCGTCACCAGGGATGTGATCTTGTTGGGCTGGTCCTTGGTGGGCATCAGGCAGACCACGTCGCCGCCGATGATGTTGCGGCCGCGCGCCGGCCGCGCCGATCTCGCGGTAGAAATCGGTGATACGCTTGATACAGCGTTCGTTGCCCTCGGGAAGGGGCACGTCGCCAAGGTCGTGTACGCGGCAGGTTTCCCACGGGTTCAGCTCGAATTTGTTGTGGCGCGCCGGGCCATCGCCGAGACGTCGCGCACCGCGCGCGGGCCCAGATGCTGGTCGCGTTCGGTGGTGCCGTTGCCGGTGCTGTGCGGCACGCCGACCAGGGCGATGTCGCAATTTGTGGGGTCGGGGTCCACGGGGCAGCGGAACAGCGAGGGAACTCCCCACCAGTACAGCCCCTCCACCATCATCCTGTCCCGGTCACCGGGCATGTCGTTCGCCGTCATGATCTGCCTCCTGTTCGTTCACGTCATGCTATGGCAGCCACGCGGCGAATAACAGGGCTATCGCACGGGCCCGCCGGGCAACCCCTTGACTATCGTTCCCATGCGTGTATTTCATTCAGAGCGCAATACGGATTGGTTGCTGTGCGTTGGTATGATTTTTGCAAGGGGCTCCGTTCATGTCGATCACCGCCGAATTCAGAACCCGGGACAGCTTCCGCCGACGCTTCGAAGCGCTGGATGACAATGTTGTTTCGCGCCTGAACGAAATATCCCACTCGGTGAGTGTGCAGGCGGGCCGGTCGATCATCATCGAGGGCGACCCGGCGATCAGCGTATTCAGCCTGCAACATGGCATCGCCAGCGTCTTCATGCTGCTGCCAGACGGGCGGCGCCAGATTACGGGCTTCCTCTATCCCGGTGATTTTTTGGGGGTCACCTTCAATATGGACGCCGAATATGGCTATGGCGCCGAGGCGGTGACACACTGCACGCTGCGGGCATGGCCAAGATCGGTGCTGGAACATCTGTTCGACGAGGCGCCGAGCCTGCGGCGACTGTTCCTCGCCAAAATAGCTGACGAGTTGACCGAGGCGCAGGACCGCATGCTGATGCTGGCCCACCGCTCGATCGAGGAGCGGGTGGCGGCATTCCTGCTGACCATGGCGCGCCGCCAGGCCGGCGCCACGGGCATACGGATCGAAATTGTCGATATTCCCATGCGCTGGGCCGACATCGCCGACTATCTGGGCACCACCGCCGAGACCGCCAGCCGCACCCTGTCGGCATTCCGCGACCGTGGCATCGTTCGCACCGGCAAACGCGGCGAGATCGGGATTCTGAACTGGGCCGCGCTGGAAGCCCACGCCGCGGGAATCAGGGCCCAGGAAGGCGAGATCGACCGGTAGGCCACCCCTTCACGGCGTAGTGATGGCCGCCGGGATAATTCCGTGAATATTTTAGGGCAAACATCGGGGCATGTTCGTTTTTATTGGAGCAACCGCCATGTTTATCCGCCCCCTGCCGGCCGTAATGCTGCTGGCCCTCGGCCTGCTGTTCCAGGCCACCCTTTCGCCCGCCTTCGCCAAGGACCCGATCTATACCGGCACATTCAGCAGCCTCGCCGTCAGCGGCTACGACCCCGTCGCCTATTTCACGCAAGGCAAGCCGGTCGAGGGAAACGGCGACCATGAGTACGAGTGGAATGGCGCGACCTGGCGCTTTTCCAGCGCCGAAAACCTGGACAGCTTCAAGGCCGAACCGGAATCTTACGCCCCGCAATATGGCGGCTATTGCGCCTGGGCGGTCAGCCAGGGTTATACCGCCCCATCCGACCCGCAAGCCTGGCGCGTCGTCGACGGCAAGCTCTATCTGAACTACAGCGAGGATGTGCAAAAGAAATGGGTGCGGGATATCCCGGGTTTCATTGCCAAGGCCGACACGAATTGGCCGAAGGTGCTGGAAAAATAACGATTGCACGCGATGGCGACTGAACGGATATCGGCGGCGATTGACAGGGCGTTCCGGTGCGACCGCCCGCTACGGATGGTCCGCAATCCCGCCCATTGCGATGAATGCGCCGAGCATGAAGACACCATGCAGGCGGTAACGCCGGAAACGGTCTCGCTGGATCAGGTCGGCAGCCCGGCCTGGGACCCCGTCTGTTACCTGACCGACGAAACCTGGTGCTACTTCATGCCCGGCTTTGCCCGCCTGGCGCTGGGTCGTGGCGACGACTACTACCTTGACCAGTTCCTGTTCCATCTGGAATCAGGCCGCATCGCGTGCCTGAACAAGGAACAATGCCAGGCGATCGCCGCCCATCTGGATCATCTCTTCAAGGCCATGGCCGACGAGATCGAGGACAACATGGACGACAAGGTTCTGGGCCATGTAATGGATCTGCTGAAACAAAGGCTGGCGGCGCTTCAAACCTCCAGGTAAACCCCGCCCCGCCTGGGGTCGCCGGTGCCGTCGAATTCTCCGCTTGCCGGGTCCAGCGACACCGCGTGGACGCCGCCATAGAACATGCTGAAATCGTCCCAAAGCTCCTTGTTGGCGAAGCTGTCCGTGAAGGGTGCTATCCCAGCGCGGTCGAACCCGCCGGGCGCGCCGACAGCTTCCACGTTCAAAAGCCCGCGCTCGAAATGGATGCGCGGGGCCTCGACGGCGGCCCGCAACCCCATTTCAAAGCCATGAACATTAAGCAGCACCTGAAGGATCGCGGTGCGGATGCGGTTGGATCCGCCGCTGCCCAGCGCGATCAACCGCTCGTCTCCGCGCTCGACCACCGTCGGCGCCATCATTGAGGATATGCGGCTGTCCGGCGTCCATTCGTGGAAACCGCGCGGATTTATGTCCTCCTCGCCCAGCATGTTGTTGGGCATGATGCCGCAGGGCAGAACATGGCCGCAGCCCTCGCCGTTCGACAGGCTCAGCGCCGCGGCGTTTCCATCGCCGTCGATCACGCTGATATGGGTGGTACCGCCCTGTTTCAGCGCCCGGCCCGCCATCGCCGCGCGGTATTCCGAGACCACCGGATCGGACAGCAGTTCCGTCACCCGCGCCTCGTCGCATCCCTCGTCCAGCCCGTGGCCGGTTCGCGCGGCGTTGGTTACCGCCATGGCGTCGGTCAGGGACATGAGCCATTCAGCGGCGTGCGGGCCGTCCGCCGGGCAGCGGATATCTTCCAGCATCGCCAGCGCGAAGGCGATCAGCGGCCCGCCCGACGATGGCGGCGGGTTGGTGAGTATACGCGCGCCGCGCCAGTCACGCGCCAGCGGGCGGCGGCGGAGGACCTCGTAATGTTCCAGATCCGCCATGGTCAACGCACCCGCGCCGGTGCAAGCGTCGGCGATCTCCGCCGCGATCTCGCCGCGATAGAACAGGTCGCACCCCTCACGCGCCAGCGACTCCAGCGCATCGCCCATGGCGGCGGGGCGGTAAGTTTCGCCCTTGCCCAGCACCCGGCCGGGCTCGCGCCCGCTTTCGAACAGGGCCCGCGCGGTGTCGGTCGCCACATAGATCGGCGCGACGACATCCAGGATATGCGCCTGCAGCGGCGAGATCGAGAGGCCCCGTCGGGCCAGCCGCACGGCGGGCTCGACGATCCGCGTCATCGGCAAGCGGCAGTGTTCGTCATGCACCGCGAACAGACCGGCCACGACGCCCGGCGTCGCCGTAGCGCCCAGCCCGATATGAAACTCCTGCGTGGTCGTGCCGAAATCCACTTCGACGGGATTGAACTCCAGTTCCCCGGCCGGACGCTTCACCCGTGGCGTCTGGCAGAAGAAGTCGTACAACACCGGATCAACCTCCACCGGACGGGCCAGCAGGAACCCGCCGCCGGCAAGCGAGGCCAACACCGGTTCCGACACCGGCGCCATGCAGAGCGCCGCCAGTACCGCGTCGAAGGCGTTGCCGCCGTCGGCCAGCATCTCCGCGGCGGCGGCGGCGGTCTCCGTGTCACCGGCGGCGATGGCCCCCTTCATGCGATCAGCTTTCCTCCGCCTCCGCCTCCGACGCCGGCTTGTAATGTGCCGGCCGCACCCAAGACCCGTATTCCTCGACATAGACAGTGTGGCTGACCAACCCGCTCTCCGGCGTCCAGTTATGGAGCTGGAAGGCCGGAGGTTCCTTCGTCAGCAGAATGCTGTTCGGGTCGATCAGGTCCAATCCTACCTGGAAACTGGTGGCCGGGGCCACGCTGGCCGCCGTGCCGGCGAACATGGTCTGGATCGGCCGGTGGATATGGCCGCAAAGGACGCGAATAACCTGCTTGTGCCGCCCGATCACCTCGGCCAGGCCCGACGGATCGGCCAGTCCCATGGCGTCCATATAGGCGATGCCGGTCACGAAGGGCGGATGATGAAACATGACGATGGTCGGCTTGTCCGGCGCCTCGGCCAGCTTGCCGTCCAGCCAGCGGCACCGGCCCGCGCAGATCTCGCCATGGGGCTTGCCCGCGACGACGCTGTCCAGCGCAACGATGCGCACCGGCCAGTCGTCCACCGCATAGAGTAGAAACCGGCCGTCTTCCCAGGGCTGATCCGGGAAGGCATCGCGCAGGTTTTCGCAGTTATCGTGATTGCCCGGCAATAGCAGGTGGGGCATGTTCAACCCAGACAGCAAATCACGTAGCGCCGCATATTCCTCCGGCTTGCCATCTGCCGTCAGGTCGCCGGTCGCGACCAGCAGGTCGGGTCGTGGGTCCAGCCCGTCAACCCGGCGAAGCGCGGCGCCGAGCGCGGCGTAACTGTCCAGTCCAGGGGTCAGCATCTCGCCCTGCCTCTTGACATGCATGTCGGTGATCTGTGCTATGAGCATTGTTCGAATCAATCCCGTGGGTGGCCTTGTCTACCGGGTAATGTCCACCATGCCGCCCGCGCCGTCAATTCGGGAGGGGAAATTATGACCCGTGACGATCTGGGCGCCTTCGTGGCCCACTGCGACAAGGTGATCGAGGGCGCGGATGAAGGGCTGCTCAAGGGCCTGACTCTGGCCGTGAAAGACATTTACGATGTCGAGGGTTGCCACACCGGATGCGGCAATCCGGACTGGCTGCGCACCCACGAGATTGCGGAAAAATCGGCGCCCGCCGTGCAAAAGCTGATCGACGCCGGCGCCACCATGATCGGCAAGACGGTCACCGAGGAGATGGCCTATTCGATCGTCGGCGAAAACCACTATTACGGCGCGCCGGTGAACGTCAGCGCGCCGGGCCGGGTGGCAGGCGGTTCCTCCAGCGGCTCGGCGGCGGCCGTGGCGGCCGGCGACGCGCATCTGGCGCTGGGGTCCGATACCGGCGGGTCGGTGCGCATACCGGCCAGCTTCTGCGGCATCTACGGCTTGCGCCCGACCCATGGCCGCATCCCGCTGGACGGCATCATGCCGCTGGCCGCCTCCTACGACACCATCGGCTGGTTCGCGCGCGACCCGGCGGTGATGTCGGGCGCCGCGCACATTCTGTTCGACGACTGGAACGAGCCGGAAATCCTGACCCGGCTCTATGTGCCGGAAGATCTATGGGCGCTGGCGAGCGAAGAGGTGCAGGCGGCGCTGGCCCCGGCGCTGGACACGTTGGCCAGGATCGTCAACCCGCCGATCAGCATGCTGGCCGCCGAGGATTACGACCTCGGCAACATGTATAATGCCTACGTTGTTCTGCAAGGCCGCGAGGCTTGGGAAACCCACCGTGACTGGATCGAGGAGGTCAATCCCACCTTCGGCCCCGGCATCGCCGAGCGCTTCGAATTCATCGCCAAAATCACCGATGACGAGGTGGCCCGCTGGCAGGAATGGCGCGACAAGCTGGCGCGGCGCATGAACGACCTTATGGATGTCGGCGCGGTCATGGCGATCCCGACCTCACCCTGCGTCGCCCTGTACCGGGACGAACCGCGGGACGCCCAGGCCGATACCCGACAACGCATCCTCACCACAACCGGCCTTGCCGGCCATGCCGGCCTGCCGCAGATCAACATCCCCTACGGCACGGTCGACGGCGCCCCCACCGGCTTTTCCATCGTCGGCCGCAAGGGCGGCGACGAGGTTCTGCTCGACCTCGCCCGCAGGCTGGCCCACATGGGCGTCCGCCGGCGGGGGTGAGGGAGCGTCAGGGTGCCGGCCCTGCGGGGCCACTGCCCGTGCCCGCGCGCTTCCAGCCGGTGATCATCGCGCGGGTCAGGTTTTCGCGGTGCACGATGCCGGCCAGAATCACACCGCCGATATGCACCAGCACCAGCAGGAAAGTCAGGTGCGCCAGTGCCTCGTGGAGTTCTCCCCAGACGCCGCCTTCGCCACTTTCGCGATCTTCCTGGTCGTCATCGTCGGCCATCGCCGGCGCGACGATGGCCGGGGCTTCCCAGGCCAGCGGGCCCTTGCCTTCCTCGGCGGCGTAAAGTTCCATGCCGGTCCAGACCGTGACCAGGCAACCCGCCATGAGCATCAGCGCCATCGCCCCGCCGGCCGGACTGTGGCCGATATGGCGGCGGGCGCGGAACCGGAACAGGTCGATCAGATAGCGCCAGGCCTTGAACGGCCCGCATACGAAATCGCTGAACCGCGCATGAGTTGGCCCGACGAAGCCCCAGACAACGCGCGCCACCACCAGCCCGCCGACCAGATAGCCGGCCCAGACATGTAGCGCCATCGCCTCGTCCTCGGTGACATAGGCCACCGCGAAGGCGGCGACCAGCGTCCAGTGGAAGACGCGGACAAACAGATCCCAAACCTTGATCTGATCTTGTTGGGGGAATTTGGCGTTCATCGGCCATGCGCCTTAAAGCGGGTTGGCAAGTTCAGGTAGAATTTATTGTGCTATCCGGACCGCCGCTTTGATCCGCATCAATGCACGGAGAGTTATCAGGACTTATCCTGCCGTCATGACGCAATCAAAGGCGATTGCGCGCCGCTCCCCCTACAGGCGGAGGAAATCATGTTTGCAATTCCCGTACAGGTTACTTTCAAGGGCATGGACCCTTCCGAAGCGGTGGAAGCCAATATCCGCGAGAAGGCGGAGAAGCTTGAGCGCTTCTCGGATCATCTTATGAGCTGCCGCGTCGTCATCGAGGCACCCCACCGTCATGGCCATAAGGGCAAACTCTATGATATCCGCATCAATGTCGGCTTGGTCGGCGGCGAAATCGCCGTGACCCACCAGGGGCCACTGAATCATGCGCATGAGGATGTCTATGTGGCGATCCGCGACGGCTTCAATGCAGCGATCCGTCAACTGGAGGATTACGCGCGCAAGCAGCGCGGCAAGGTGAAGGCCCACGAGGTTCCGCTGCATGGCACGATCGCCGGCATGTCCCATGACCACGGCTTCATCGCCACCAGCGACGGTCGCGAGATCTATTTCCACAAGAACAGCGTGACCCAGGGCGATTTCGACGAACTGGAGGCCGGCGACGAAGTCCGCCTCGTCATTCATCCCGGCGAAGGCGAAAAAGGCCCGCAGGCGAGCACGGTCGTCCCCATCGGCAAGCACCATCTGGTGGAACGCTAGACCGGCCCGCGCCTAATCGTCGTATTTCAGCAGCACTTCCAGGGGCACGTCCAGCTTGTCGCGGCCGCCCAGGAAGGTGAGTTCGATGACGCAGGCCGCGCCACGCACGTCGCCGCCGACCTTGCGAATGAGATCAATGCCGGCCGCCATGGTGCCGCCGGTCGCCATCAGATCGTCGAGGATCACCACGCGCTGGCCCGGCGCGATGGCATCGGCCTGGATCTCCACCGTGTCGGAGCCGTATTCCAGATCATAGCTATGGGCGATGATCTTGCCCGGCAGTTTGCCCTGCTTGCGCAGCATGGCGAAGCCGCAGCCGATGTTCAGCGCCAGTGGCGCCGCCACCAGGAAACCCCGGCTATCGATGCCGACCAGGATGTCCGGTTCCCAGTCGGCGACCAGCGCCGCCAGCTTGGCCGTGCAGTAATGCCAGGCCCTGGGATGCGCCAGCATCGGCGAGATGTCGTAGAACAGGATCCCCGGTTTGGGAAAATCGGGAATGCCGCGGATATGCTGCTTAAGGTTCATGCGCCCGCTCCGCCACTCAAGGTGAATTAAAACGGCCCGCACTTTAACGGCGCCGATGGCGGAGCGCCAGAGGGCAGATGGCGGGATGGGGTGGCAATTCACCCTTCGAAAAGTTTTTTACGCCTTTCGGGAACTTTTCCGCGTGATCACGTCTTTAGTATTAAGGTGGGGCGGAATTCGGGCGATTTACCGAACCCGGATCGCGGCGCCGGACACCGGGATACAGGACCAACGGCGCCCGAAACGCAAAAAACAACCAATGACAGAGAGAGGTGAGTTATGACGAGAATCGGATTCTACGTGGCGGCCGCGGCCGCAACCCTGCTGGCCTTCGCGCCGTTCAACGCGTCGGCCCATATTCTGGCCATGGTCTATTACGAGAGCAAGACGGCCTAGGGGCTGGAGGCTCACGGCATCGAAGGGCATGGCGACCGCAAGGAGGGCCTCGCCGTTATCGACGTCGACCCGAACTCCAAGACCTTCGGCGATATCCTGGTCGACATTCCCCTGCCGTCCAACCTGGTCGGCCACCACATCTTCTATAACCGGGACATGAGCAAGCTTTACATGACCGCGCTCGGCCAGGGCTGGATCTATGTGATGGACATGAAGGTCCTCGACTACAAACTCAAGAAGGTCGACGTCCCCGGCTACATCTTTTCCGGCTTTTTCGCCAACGATCCGGCTTGTCAGGCATCAGGCTTCAGAGAGCGCCAATCACTGATTCCCGATTTCTGATATCTGACTCGCCGCCCGGTGGCCGGAGCGGATGGCGCCCTCGATGGTGCAGGGCAGGCCGGTATCGGTCCAGTCGCCGGCCAGCAGGATGTTGCCGCCGGGGGCCGTGGCGGCCGGGCGGCGGGCGGCCTGGGCCGGGGTCTGGGCGATGGTGGCGCGCTGTTCCTTGACGATACGGCAGGCGGGCAAGGGGCCGTCGGGCAGGCCGAGGGCGGTCCGGACTTCGCGCCAGATGGCCGGCGCGGTCGCGCCGGCGTTCTCGCTGGCCCGCTCGCCCGCCGCGCTCAGGGTCACCGACAGCATGTCGCCGCGCACGAAGATCCAGTCCACCCATTCGCCGCCGGTGACGCCAAGGAACGGCAGGCCGCCGGGCAGTTCCACCGCGCCGTCGAGCCGAAAATGGGCATTCAGGATGGGATGGAAGTCCCAGGGCTCGGCCAGCGCCGGAAGGTCTGGCAACAGCCGGGTGGCGGCGTCCGGGGGCACGGCCAGAACCAATTGGTCACCCTCGTCGAGCCGCCGCTCGCCGTCGCCGAAATCCAGCGCTACCGCCTGTTCGCCATCCCGTTCGATTGCGCGCAGCCGCTCGTTGAACCGCACTTCCGCGCCCAGCCTGGCCAGGGTCGCGAGCGCCGGGTCGACGAAGGCTTGACCGAGGCCATGGCGTGGGAATAGCGGGCGGCAGGCGGCGCCTCCCAAGGCCAGGCTCTCCTCCATGGTGCGCCACAGCAGCAGCGCCGAGGCTTGCCCCCCCGGAGTGTTGAGGATGGAGATGGCGAGCGGGCGCCAGAACCGCGCGTAGAGCGGGCTGCCGCCCAGCAACCCTTCCACGCTGTCCTCCGTGCCGGCCCGGCGCAGCCGCATCAGGTCGCCGAGATGGTCCCGCAGGCCGCCGTCCGGCGCCCGGCGCAATGGCGCGCAGAGCCACCAGGGCAGGCGGCCGCCATTGGGACGGATGGTCCATCGCTGGCCGTTTTCGAGGTCCAGGAAGGGGAAGGCGGGACGGGGCGGCCCCCACAGCGCGTCCGGCGCGCCGCAATCCGCCAGGTAGGCCAGCATCGAGCGGTTGCCCGACAGGATCAGGTGATTGCCGTTGTCGATTTCGCGGTCGAGGATTTCATCGTGATACGACCGGCAGCGTCCGCCGCCATGGCCGGTGGCCTCATGCAGGGTCACCGGCAACCGCGCCGCGGCCAGCCGCACCGCGCAGGCCAGCCCCGCAAGGCCGGCCCCGACGATATGAACCCGTCCCGCCATGGCATGGCCTCACAGCATGTGTTTCAGCGCGATCCACAGCTTGGACAGCGGCCCGATGCGCACGCGCTTGTCCAGCCTTGTCCAGCCGCGCGTCTGCATGCGGCGCAGCAGCAAGCGGTATACATCCATCATCGCGAAGGCGGGTTTAAGGGCCTTCCGATCGCACGACGCGAAGGATTTACGGGCTTCGGCGAAGCGGTTTGCCGCGACCTCGGCCAGTTCGTCGCATACGGCGGAAACTGCCGGACTATCAATCACCCAAGCCGGATCGGCACTGTCGATACCATACTCCAACAGCAATTCGCGCGGCAGGTAGAGCCGCCCGATCGCCGCGTCCTCGGTGACGTCGCGCAATATGTTGGTCAGCTGCAGCGCATGGCCCAGCGAGACGGCGCCGCGCCGCGCGTCTTGCGAATCGTCCCCGAAAACCTTGATCGACAACAGCCCGACGGCGCTGGCGACCCGGTTGCAATAAGTGATCAGAGTGTCCATGTTCGGCGCTAGGGCTTCGCCGGTGGCGTCCATTTCCACCCCGTCGACGATCGCTTCCATGGCGCCGCGGTCCAGGCCATAATCCCGCGTGGCGGCGGCCAGCGCTCGGCCGACCGTGCTCTCGGGCTCGCCCCCGAAGATCCGCGCGATCTCGGCCCGCCATTCGTCCAGCCCGGCGCGCTTTTGCTCGACCGGAAGATCGCCATCCGCGATATCGTCAACCTCGCGGCAGAAGGCATAAATGGCGAACATGGCGTCCCGCCGCTCCACCGGCAGCAGCCGCATGGCCCAATAGAACGAGGTGCCGGCGCCTTCAACGGCGCGGCGGATTTCGGCCGTGGCCGCGGCGATATTTTCTGCCGTCATCGAACGATTCCCTTCCATATTCCCTCCAGCATGCACATAACATAACCGATTCGCCCAAGCTTTACCCGTTCGGCCAGCGGGTCGCGGCGGCGGAGTTCGGCGGCGAGTTTGCGGGCGATGGCCTGGATGGCGGCGGTTTCCATGGCCAGGCGGCGGCTTTTCATGCGCCCGGCCAGCGGTGCGGCGGTATTCAGCAATTCGTCCGTCCCGTCGAGCAACCGGTCCAGCATGCGGCGCAGGCCCGGCGGACTCGCCACCGCAGACAGCGACTCGACGCCCAACCCTTCCGCCGCCAGCCAGGGCTCGGGGATATAGACCCGGCCCATCTCGCGGTAATCCTCGCCGCAGTCCTGCAGATGGTTCAGCACCTGCAGCGTGTTGCACAGCGCGTCGGCGGCCGGCCAAAGCGCCTTGTCCTCGCCATGCAGGTCCATCAGGTAACGCCCCACCGGCGCGGCCGAGCGCAGGCAGTAATCCATGAGATCGTCCCAGTCTTCATAGCGCTGCTTCACCGCGTCCTGGCGGAAGGCGTCCAGCAGGTCCAGGCAATGGCGTGGCGTTACCCCGGTGGCGGCCAGGCTCTCGCGCATCCGGTGCGCCAAGGCCTGCGCCGGGTCGTCGCCATGGGCGCCCTTGACGGCCTCGGCCATGCGATTCAGCCGGGCGATCTTGTCGTCCGCCGCCAGCGCGGGATTGTCGGCGATATCGTCGCCGGTCCGCGCGAATTCATAGAACGCCGCCACATGGGGCCGCAGCGAGGCCGGCAACAGGAAAGAGCCGACGGGAAAATTCTCCCCCGCCGCGTCCTTGCCTGAAGGCGTTTCTGTGCCGTCCGCTTTCGCCATGGCCTCTGACTTACCGGTACCTGTCCGCGAAGACCAGCCCGATAATGACGTGACCGCTAAAGAGTCGCTTGCATTCCCGCGAGTTTTGGGCAAATTGCCGGGCATGACAGCAAAACAGAAAAAATTGTTGCCGCTGGATCAGGCGCTCGCCTGCCAGCAGAACGGTGACATGGAGGGCGCCGAGGCGGGATTCCGCGCGGTGCTGGAGTCCGATCCGGATCACCCGGATGCGCTGGTTCTTCTCGGTGTGCTCTTGCAGAAAACCAGGAAATCGAGGGAAGCCGTCGAGCTGATCGAACGCGCCATCGAGGTAGCGCCGGAAAAGGGGCGCAAGCCGGATCCGTCCTGGCGGGTGGCGTTATCGTTCGCCAAGCGCGACGCGGGAGACGGCGAGGGCGCGCTGGAAGAAATCGAGGCCCTGCTGAAACTGTCGCCGGGCACAAATGAACTGGTCTTCCTGCGCGCCGAACTGCTGCAGCGGCTGGACCGCCATGATGAGGCGATCGAGGATTACCAGAAGTTCCTGGGCCAGGTTCCCAACAGCTCGCAGGCGCTGAATAATCTGGGCATCTCGCTGAAGGCCGCCGGCCGCCTGAAAGAGGCGTTCGAGGCCTATCAAAAGGCGCTGGAACTGCGCCCCAACTATACCCAGGCCATGGTCAATGTCGGCAAAATGATGAGCGACATGGGCCAGATGGAGGCCGCCATCGCGCAATTGCGCAAGGCCTGCGCGCTGGACCCGGACGACCGCAAGGCCGAGAGCGCATTGGTCGACGCCCTGCATACGGGCGACCAGGCCGAGGAGGCCGAACGGCTGGCCGAAAAGATCCATGAGCGCGATCCCGAAGACCCGCAGGCGATGGTTCAGCTTGGCAATATCCGCATGGTGATGGGCAAGCGCGACGACGCGGTGGCGCTGGCGCGCAAGGTGCACGAAATGGCGCCGCGCGCCCAGGGCGGCCTGTCGCTGCTGGCCGAGGCCGACCGCGAGGCCGACCCCGTGGAACTGCTGGCGGAAATCGACAGCGTGCTGGAGGAAGGCCAGGAATTCAAGCACCGCACCGGCCTGCATTTCTCGGCCGCCAAGCTGTGCGAAAAGCTGAAGCGGCATGAGGAGGCCTTCGCCCATTATGTGGCCGGCAACGCCGCGCGCAAGGAAGAGCTGGAGCGGCTGGAGAAATATTACGACCCGGAAAAATTCGAGCGCCGCGTTGACCGGTTGATCGAGTTGTTCGATAGCGAACGCTGCGCCGGGCCCGGCGGCAGTTCCTCGGAATTGCCGATCATCATCGTCGGCATGCCGCGGTCGGGCACCAGCCTGACCGAACAGATCCTGGCCAGTCATTCCCGCGTTGTCGGCGCGGGCGAATTGTCGGAAATCGGCCAGATCATGGGTTGGCTGACCCGCGCCCACGATTATCCGAAGGAATTGCCCCAGGCCGCGCTGAAGGAAGCCGCCGCCGGTTATCTGAAATATGTCGGCAAGATCGGCCGCGGCGCGGCGCGCGTCACCGACAAGATGCCAGGCAATTTCATGAATGTGGGGCTGATCACCCGCATGTTCCCCAAGGCGCGGGTCATTCATTGCCGGCGCGTGCCCATGGATAACTGCCTGTCCTGTTTCGCCCAGAATTTCCGTGCCGACGGGCTGAGCTGGAGCACCGACCTGACGGATATGGGCCATCAATATTGCCAGTACCGGCGCATCATGGCGCATTGGCGCGCGGTGCTGCCCGCCGGCCGCATGCTGGAGATCGATTACGAGGATACCGTCGCTGACCTGGAAGCCCAGGCGCGCAAGCTGCTGGAATTCTGCGGGCTGGAATGGGAAGATTCCGTCCTGGAATTCCACAAGACCGAACGCGCGGTCTCCACTGCCAGCCGCGAACAGGTGCGCAACCCGATCTATAATTCCTCGGTCGGGCGCTGGAAGCGCTATGGCGACGGCGTCCTGCCGCTGGTCGAGGCGCTGACCGCCGGCGGCTGCGGGCCGGACTCGGCGGATAGCTGATGTCAATGTCCGGATGACCGCCGAACTCAACCTCCCGCCGCTTTACGAGACCGTGATCCTGGCCGAAACCGGCGCGGATGCCCGCGCCCATGCCAACAGTCTGGCGGCGGACGGCGGCGAGGCCGGGCTGTTCGTATGGCGCCCGGCGGCGGACCGTATCGACTGCGCTATCGTGCTGCGCCCCGAAGAGGCCCGCGCGGAGATCATGCCGGTGGTGCTGGTGGCGTCGCTGGCGCTGCTGGATGCGGTGGGGTCGGCGGGGCCGGCCGCGGTGGCGGCCGACCTGGTCTGGCCCGCCGGCCTGCGGATCAATAGCGGGCTCTGCGGCGGGATCGCGCTGGATCTGGGGCCGGGCGACAATCCCGGCTGGGCGGTGGTCTCGGCGATACTGCGCAAGACCGGCGAGCCCGGCGCCGAGGGCGGCGAGCGGCCCGATGTGACGGCGCTTTATAACGAGGGTTTCGCGGACATGGCCGACCGCGACCTGGTCGAGGCCTTCGCCCGGCATTTCCTGGTCTGGATGGACCGCTGGGACGAACAGGGCCTGGACCCGATCGCCCGCCACTGGCTGCATTGCGCCCGGTCGAACGGCGTGGATACCGTGTTGATGATAGGCGCGGAACTGATCGCGGGCTCGATCGAGGATCTCGACGATGCCGGCGGCCTGGTCCTCGACACCGCCGGCGGGCGCCGAGTCCTGCCGCTGGAGCCCGATTTGCTGTCGCGGATTTCGGTGGAAAACTGGCCCGAAAGAGAATAACAGTTTAAACGATCAATCCAAGGGGTATAAATCTGTTGCATCGCTGCAACAGTGCCCAAACAATCGAAACTGCGGGTGCATTTTTGTCTTGCAAAGCGGTTTCGACGGGGGTGTTATGGCTACCAGCAGATCGTCGTTGCGGCATATCGGGTTGCTTCCAACGAAAATCGGTTACCCGGAATATGCCATGCAAGACGGCGATGGGCTTGAACAACTTGAACTTTTGAACTTTTATGGAGAGAGACTCATGAAAAAGGGACTTCTTGGCAGCACCGCCCTGATTGGCGCGACTGCTCTCATGGCCGGCACCGCCGGCGCGGCCGAGGCGCCGACCTGGAAACTGACCGGCAACGCCAACTTCCAGTTCTATTATGTCGACCAGGATCTTATTGGTATTAATACCGTCACCGCCTCAGGTGATATTACCGCTTCTTGGGCTACAGGCGATATTGACAGTGTGGATGCCGGCCTGCAGGATCATGGCTGGTACTTTGGCGTCGACGAGGCGGAGCTTCAGCTCAATGTCTCCGGCACGGCGGACAATGGCCTGAACTACGGCTTCAAGATCGAGATCCAGACCAACACGACCGACGGCACGGTGGCGGACGAAGCCCGGCTGCAGTTTTCCGGCGGCTGGGGCACCCTGCAGATGGGTGACGAGGACGGCGCCGAGGACATCATGAACTATGGCGGCGAGAGCCTGATGGGCGCGACCGGCGGCTACGACGGCGACTACGACGACGTGTTGTACCGTCAGTTTAGTTGGACTAGCGTTTTGGCCCCGTCCTACCCGACGATCGCCGGCGATACCTCGGATTCGACGAAGGTTACGTATTTCTCGCCGCGTTTCAGTGGCTTCCAGGTTGGCGCCAGCATCACGCCGACCCCGAATTCGGGTGACACCTTTAAGACCGATGGCGAATTCGAGAACCATATCGGTCTCGGCGCCAACTACGACAACTCGTTTGGCGGCCTGCGCCTCCGCGCCAGCGCGGTTTATTCGATGGCC
>CBFDDT010000055.1:0-20941 GCA_965603635.1 uncultured bacterium
CCTGTCTGCCGGCGGCCTGCCGGTGAAACTGGCGCAACGCCCCTCCGGCGTCACGGCCAAGGTGGAGATGGACGCGCTCGCCGCCACGAGAGGGGTTTCGGGGCGCCAGAAGAAGCGCTATGAGGCTGAGTTGAAAGCCATTCAGGAGAAAAAGCCCGATGGGCAATGACCTGTCCGCCCCGCTCGCCGCCAAAACAGACCGGCTGGCCAGGCTGCTGGAGGCGCTTGGCGAGGCGACCGTCGCGGTTTCCGGCGGCGTCGATTCCATGACCCTAGCCAGCTTCGCCCACCGCGCCCTGGGCCGCGATTCCGCGCGGATGGTACATGCGGTTTCCCCCGCGGTGCCGCGCGCAGCCACGGCGCGGGTGAAGGCGCGCGGGGCCGAGGAGGGCTGGCGGCTGGAACTGGCCGATGCCGGCGAGTTCGCCGACGAACGCTATCGCGCCAACCCGGTAAATCGCTGCTATTTCTGCAAGTCGAATCTCTATGGCCTGCTGGCCGCGATGCCGGGGGACGTGGTGCTGTCCGGGGCCAATTGCGACGATCTGGGGGATTACCGCCCGGGCCTG
Source organism: uncultured bacterium (assembly GCA_965603635.1). Taxonomy (GTDB): domain Bacteria; phylum Pseudomonadota; class Alphaproteobacteria; order UBA8366; family JADFVY01; genus JADFVY01. Next base: position 570 of record CBFDDT010000055.1, read on the forward strand.
GAGGCGGCGGCCGAGAACGCCGTGCGCCATCCCTATATCGAGGCGGCATTCGCCAAGGCCGACGTGCGGGCGCTGGCCCGGGCGCTGGATCTGCCGGAACTGGCCGCCCTGCCCTCGTCGCCCTGCCTGTCCAGCCGGGTCGAGACCGGCCTGCGCATCGAACCGGCCGCGCTGGCCCTGATCGACGATATGGAGGAATGGCTGAAGGATGCCCTGACCCCGCGCACGGTGCGCTGCCGCCTGCGCAAGCAGGGTGTCGTTATCGAACTGGACGCGGAAACCATCGCGGGGCTGACGCCGGACCGCCGCGCCGGGCTGATTGCCGGGATGCGGGAACGTCGGCCGGATATGCCCGGCGGTGAAATCGAGATCGTCGCCTACCGGCGCGGCAGCGCCTTCGTCGGCAACGGGGAGCGGGTGCCAGGATGAACCCGCCCGACGCCAATATCGATTACCAGCGCGGCGAACGGCTGGGCTTCGGCGAGACAATTTTCTGCGCCCAGAAAAAAATATCGCAGATCGACCGGATCCTGGCCGAGATCGCGGAACGGGGCGAACCCTTCCTGCTGACCCGCCTGAATGAAGAAAAATTCGCCGCCCTGGATGCCGCCCACCGCGCGGCCATGGATTACGACGCGGACTCGCAGACCGCCTTCTTCCAGTTCGCCCCCGCCGCCCCGTCCGCGCCGCTGGTCGCCGTGGTGACCGCCGGCACCTCCGACAGCGGCCCGGCGCGCGAGGCGGTCAGGACGCTGGACTTCCACAACATCGCCTCAACCTCGATTTTCGATGTGGGCGTCGCCGGCATCTGGCGGCTGATGGAGCGCGCCGACGAGATCAGGCGCCATCCGGTGACGATCGCGGTCGCCGGCATGGATGCGGCGCTGCCCAGCGTGCTGGGCGGGCTGGCGCCGGGCGTGCTGATCGCGGTGCCGACCTCAACCGGCTATGGCATGGCCCGCGACGGCGAAACGGCGCTGGCCGCCTGCCTGGTCTCCTGCGCGCCGGGCGTGACGGTCTGCAACATAGACAACGGCTACGGCGCCGCCTGCGCCGCGATCCGCACGCTGACCGCGGCGCGGATGATGGGGGGATAAATGATCGGATCGCCGCACTACCGGCTGGAGGACGACCGCTTCCTCACCGGCCGGGGCCGTTTCGTCGAGGATTTGCCGGCCGAGGGCTGTCTGCATGCTTTCTTCGTTCGCTCGCCCCATGCCCATGCGCGGATCGGGGCGGTGGATGTGGCGGCGGCCGTGGCCGCGCCGGGGGTGGCGGCGGTGTTGACCGGGGTGGATCTTACCGCCGCCGGCGTGAAGCCGATGCTGGCGGCGCTGCCGATGGACAGTTTCGACGGAACCCCGTTCCACGAGCCGCTGCGCCATGCGCTGGCGGTGGGCGCGGTGCGGTTTGTCGGCGAGCCGGTGGCGATGGTGCTGGCGGAGACGTTGGAGCAGGCGGCGGACGCGGGCGAGCTGGTCATGGTCGAGTATGACGAACAGCCGCCGGTCCTCGACCCCGCGACCAGCAACGACCTCGCCTTCACCTGGAAACTGGGTGACGAGGCGGCGGCCGGGGCCGCGCTGGCCAACGCCGCGCACCGGGTCACCATCGCCGAAATCAACAACCGGGTGGTCGCGGCCCCGGTCGAGACACGCTCGGCGATCGGCGCTTACGACACAACAAGCGACACATATCTGCTGCAAACCCAGACCCAGGGCGTCCATCTGATGCGCCGCCTGATGGCCGCCGCGCTGGATGTCGAGCCCGGGCGGGTGCGCGTCCTCACCCCTGACGTCGGCGGCAGTTTCGGCATGAAGCTGGTCGCCTATCCGGAACAGGTGGCGGTGTTGGCCGGCGCGCGGCTGGCCGGGCGGCCGGTGCGTTGGGCGGCAAGCCGCGCCGAGAGCATGCTCAGCGACACCCATTGCCGCCACCAGGTCAGCGAGGCGACGCTGGCGCTGGACGAGGACGGCCGTTTCCTGGGGCTGGAGATGCTCAGCCATGGCGATCTGGGCGCCTATGCCTCGGCCTTCGCCACGCTCACCGTCTCGTCCGGCTTCGCCAAGACCGTGGGCTCGGTCTACCGCCTGCCGGTGCTGGCGCTGACCGTGCGCGCCGTCTACACCAACACCGCGCCGACCGACGCCTATCGCGGGGCGGGCAAGCCGGAATCGCTGTATCTGATGGAACGGCTGGTCGACAAGGCCGCCGCCGAGACCGGCATCGACCGGTTCGAGCTGCGCCGCCGCAATCTCGTGGCGCCGGCGGACATGCCCTACAGCGCGGCCACCGGCATGGTCTGGCGGGACGCGGATTTCCCGGCCGTGCTGGAGCGCGCGTTGGCGGACTCCGACTGGCCGGGGTTCGCCGCGCGCCGGGCGCAATCGGCCGCGGCCGGGCGCCTGCGCGGCTATGGGCTGGGCATGTATCTGCATATCAGCGGCGGCGTGCCCGAGGATACCGCCACCGTCACGCTGGAGCCCGACGGCGGCGTCGCCATCCGCGCCGGCTCGCAGAATATCGGCCAGGGCCAGGAGACTACCTTCGCGCAAATCGTTGCCGACAGGCTGGGCATCGAACCCGCCCGCGTCCGCCTGCGCCAGGGCGACAGCGACGACATCCCGGCGCGCACCGCGGCGACCGGCGGATCCTCGGCGCTGACCATCGGCGGCGTCAGCATCTTCCACGCGACCGCCGCCCTGATCGAAAACCTGCTGCCGCCCGCGGCCGAGGCGATGGAGGCGGCGGCCGTGGATATCGAATACGGCGCGGGCAAATTCACCGTGCGCGGCACCGACCTGTCGATCGCGCTGGCCGATCTCGCCCAACAGATGCCACCGGCCGAACTGAACGGCTGCGCCGGTTCGGCGGATTTCGCGGGCGATCATGTCTCGGTCCCCAACGGCGCCTATGCCTGCGAGCTGGAAATCGACCCCGCGACCGGCGCCGTCGAAATCCTCGCCTTCACTGGCGCCGACGATGCCGGCGCGCGGCTGAACCCGGCCATCGTCGAGGGCCAGCTTCATGGCGGCATCGCCCAGGGCGTCGGCGCGGCGCTGCTGGAGCGCATTCATTACGACGCGGACGGCCAGCTTCTCACCGGCTCGTGGCTGGATTACGCCCTGCCCCGGGCCGACGACCTGCCCGCCTTCGCGCTGCGGGACGCCGGCATTCCCAACAGCCTGAACCCGCTGGGCGCCAAGGGCGTCGGCGAGCCGGGCACGATCGGCGCCCCGGCGGCGGTGATGAACGCGGTGGTCGACGCCATCGGCGCGCAGGATATAATGATGCCGGCCACGCCGGAGAAAATCTGGCGGGCGATCGAACGGAGGAACGGGCGATGACCGGCGAGAATTATTTTGCGAAAATTGTGGCCAAAAGCATGTACGCACAGGACAATGCGGCCCAGGCTCTCGGCATTCGGATCGAGGAAATGCGCCCCCATTACGCGCTCGCCCGCATGATCGTGCGCGACGATATGCTGAACAGCCACGGCGTCTGCCACGGCGGCATCATCTTCACCCTGGCCGATACCGCCTTCGCCTATGCCTCGAACAGCGAGAACAAGGCGACGCTGGCGGTTTCCTGCACCGTCAGCTTCGCCGCCGCCGTGCCGGTGGGCGCCGAGTTGACGGCGGTCGCGGAAAAACGATCCCGCGGCGGCCGCACCGGCACCTACGACGCCACCGTCACCGACGGCGCCGGCAAGACCGTCGCCCTGTTCCGCGGCAATTCCTACCAGATCCGCGGCGAAAGCGTCCCGGGCCTCGGCGACGGGGGTTGAGCGGAGACACCGAGAATCATCTTTGAAACCTCGCCGCTCGCCAGGCCGGACCAAGGGAGATATGGGGATGAGGGGGATAAGGATTTTTGCGGCCAAAGGCCGCTTTTTTCTTTCTTACCCCCCTATCTCCCCCATCCCCATATCCCCCTTTATAGTGAGTCACCAAGCGGCAGGAGCCTTGCAGTGAAGCCTCCCTCCCTCTCTCCCCGAATTCCCGCACATTCCATCAGGCTATTGCGGCGCGCTTCCCAAAATGTTTCAATGGCATAACCACAAAATTCCTGTGCCTATAGGGGGAAGCCATGACGACCATGAGGCAGAGAACGGACCGCAACGGCCTCGACGCCATCGAGACCGCCAGCCGCGACGAGATTTCCGCGCTTCAGCTAGACCGCCTGAAATGGTCGCTGCGCCACGCTTACGATAATGTGCCCCATTACAAGGCCAGCTTCGACGCCGCCGGTATCCACCCCGACGACCTCACTGACCTCTCCGACCTGGCGAAATTCCCCTTCACGCAGAAGGCCGACCTGCGCGCCAACTACCCCTTCGGCATGTTCGCCGTGCCGCGCGAGGAGGTGGTCCGCATCCACGCCTCCAGCGGCACCACCGGCAAGCCCACCGTCGTCGGCTATACCCAACAGGACATCGACACCTGGGCCGACCTGATGGCCCGCTCGATCCGCGCGGCCGGCGGCAAGCCCGGCGACATCGTTCATGTGTCCTATGGCTATGGCCTGTTCACCGGCGGGCTGGGCGCCCATTACGGGGCCGAGCGGCTGGGCTGCACGGTGATCCCGGTATCGGGCGGCATGACCGAACGCCAGGTCCAATTGATCGAGGATTTCGGGGCCGAGATCATCATGGTCACCCCGTCCTACATGCTGGCCATCGCCGACGAGTACAAACGCCAGGGCCTGGACCCGCGAAAATCGCCGCTGCGCATCGGCATGCATGGCGCCGAACCCTGGACCCAGGCCATGCGCCAGGAGATCGAGGAAACCTTCGACATGGATGCGCTCGACCTCTATGGCCTGTCCGAGGTGATCGGCCCGGGCGTCGCCATGGAATGCATCGAGACCAAGGACGGGCTGCATCTGTGGGAGGATCATTTCTATCCCGAAATAGTCGACCCGGAGACCGGCGCGGTGCTGCCCGACGGCGAGATGGGCGAGCTGGTTTTCACCTCGCTCACCAAGGAGGCCTTCCCGATCGTTCGCTACCGCACCCGCGATCTGACCCGCCTGTTGCCCGGCACGGCGCGCGCCATGCGCCGCATGGAAAAGGTGACAGGGCGCAGCGACGACATGCTGATCATCCGCGGCGTCAATGTCTTCCCCTCGCAGATCGAGGAACAAATTTTAAAAGACAACCGCCTGTCGGCGCATTATCTGCTGGAGCTGTCCTCGAAGGGCCGCCTGGACGCCCTGACCGTGCTGGTCGAACCGCGCCCCGGCCGCCCGCTGGGCGGCGACGAATCCACCGACGCCTCGCAAAAACTGGCCGACAACATCAAGGCCTTCACCGGTGTAAATGCCGAGGTCCGGCTGGTCGCGGAAGGGGGCATCGAGCGTTCCATGGGCAAGGCCAAGCGGGTCGCGGATTTGCGCGACAAGGGGTAGGACGGCGCTCTAGGTTTTCGGAGGGTTTCCCAGCATGACCAGCCAGTAGTGATGCGGGTGCGCCTCGCCGCCATCGTGCCCTTGGTGGGAGTAGCCGGCGCCGATTGTCGTGAATGACGGGGCGAACAGCCTGGGTTTGGCGCTTGCGCCGTCCTTCCATGCACTCACGACCGTCTCCGGCCGCGCCGTGCCGGACAGCATCAGCGTTTCGATTTTGTTGAAGTCGTAGCCCGAATCGTGGGCGACCATGATGAGGGAGTTGCCGTCGCCACAGGGCTGGCACTCGTTTTCCGCCATATAGTCCACATGGTCCTGCACGGCCGCGCCCAGGCGGGCGTCGACAATCAACGGGGCGACCCCGCGCGCGGCGCGCTCCGCATTGACGAGGCGCAGGAATTCAGGGAGGCGTTCGGCCGGCTTCACAGTCGGAAAGGCCACGGCGAGCGGAATGGGCGCGGCGGCGGAAACGGCCCTGCTGGCGGTCGCGAAATTCGCCACCCAGTAATGGTAATAGGGCGCCCGGCCGCCGTCCGGGGCGAGGTAATAATGTCCGACCCCGATTTCGTTATCCTCGGCCGCCAGGATATTCTTTCGATGGCCCGGACTGTTCATCCAGCCCTGGACGACACCCTCCGGGGTCCTTTGCGCCGCATGGATATTTTCGCTGGCGGCGCTGGGATATCCGGCCTGGCGAATTCTTTCCTGTACCTTCGGCCCACCGCGGCAGTTATGTTCGTAACAGTCGTTCCTGGCCATGTACTCGGCATGGAATGCGGCGGCGGCCATAAGCTGTGGGTGCGGCTTCAAGGGCTTCAGGCCGTGCGCGGCGCGCTCCACATTGATCAGCCGGATTACTTCCTCGACGGCGTTTTCCGGCGCGGGGTATTTCAGATGTTCGGGGATGTTCCGACCCGACCCGCAGGCCGCCAGCAGCAGCGCCGCAGTCAGCAAAACGATAGCGCCCGACAATGGATGTTTCGATGCCATTTCCGCCCCCTGTCCGAAACAGTTTCAACCCGTGGAGGATAGGCCCGAGAGCGTAAACAAAGCGTATAGGCCGCGATTGTTATGAAATCCGTATCTCGATCCCGGCCCGCCAACTCGCGCCGAGCCGCCTACAGCCCCAGATACGCCGCCTTCACCCGGTCGTTGTCCATCAGCGCCTTGCCGGTATCGGCGAGGGTGATTTCGCCGGTTTCCATGACGTAGCCGCGGTCGGCAATGCTCAGCGCATTCCAGGCGTTCTGTTCGACCAGGAAGATCGTGACACCCTCGTCGCGCAGGCGGACGATGGTGTCGAACACCTCGTCGACCAGTTTGGGGGCCAGGCCCAGGCTGGGCTCGTTCCCGCGGTTTGGATGCCGACCGCCTGGAAACTCCGACATCGCCCGGCGGTCAGGGACTTATCCGGTAGCGATTCATTGCCTCATAAATCGCAGTTAGTTCGTCCAGAAGCGGTTTTACCCGATCGGGCAGCGGTTCGGTGCGCGGTTTCCAGGGCTGGAAGCCGGTCGATCTGTTGACGTTGGCGTACCAGTATTTCGCCCAGACGCCGTCGCTGTCACGCGGGCCCGGCGGCCAGGACAGCATCGCCGGATCGAACGGCACGCCCAGCCCGTCGATATCTGGGGACATGGCCGAATACGAGGCGCCGGCGCAAGAGGTCGCCGATGAGGCGCCGCGGGAGTTCGTGGCGCGAAAGAAGGATTCGATGCCGGATAAGTGGTACTTACGCGGCCGGGGGCGGGTAAATGGCATGAAATTGAGCCAGGTCAAGTTCACATCGAGCGAATCAATCATAATGCAAAAAAGTGAAAAGTAGGCCACCGTGAACCTGTTTGCCGCCGGCCCGGAAGGATAAAGATTTGAGCCCACAGCAGACCAAGGGGAATGCCGCCCAATCGAAGGAAACAGAACGCGTCTGGCAGATGCTATTCCTTTCATGGGCCATCGCGCTCGCCTCGACCCTCGCGGTTCTTTTCATTGGCGAGATCATGGGACAGAAACCCTGCGTCCTGTGCTGGTATCAGCGCGCCTTCATGTTTCCGCTCGCCGTCGTTCTCGGGGTCGCCTGTTATCTGTCCGACCCCCGCGTCTGGCGCTATGCGCTGCCTCTGGCCATCTTCGGATGGGGGTTCGCAGCCTACCATACCCTGCTTGTCGCCGGCGTGATTCCAAAGGCGCTGGAGCCCTGTGGCGAGGGCACATCGTGCACCAGCGACGACATGATGATTTTCAGCGTGGTGCCGATTCCCCTGCTCTCGGTGGGCGCGTTCGGCGCCCTCATCATCCTTTTATTGCTTATCCGAAAAGGGTCCAAATCATGACCAGACGTACCCTGGTAGCCGTGACGGCCGTTGTCGCCGTCCTGGGCTTCGCGCTTGCAGCCTTTATTTACAACAACATCGCCGAGGAACAGGCCGCCGCCGCCGTCCGCGCGGAACTGCTCGACCGGCCTCAGTCGGCGAATTTCGGGCCGAAGGACGCCCCGGTGACGATCGTCGAGTTCTTCGATCCCGCCTGCGGGACCTGCCGCGCCTTCCACCCGATCGTCAAGCAGATCAGACGGGAATACCCGAATACGGTGCGCGTCGTGCTGCGCTACGCGACGTTCCACAAGGGATCCGACGAGGTGGTGCGCATCCTGGAGACCGCGCGCCTGCAGGGCATGCTGGAACCCGTGCTCGCGGCGGTGCTGGAGGCCCAGCCGGCCTGGGCGTCGCATAACGGGGCCAACATCACCAAGGTCTGGCAGGTGGTCGGCAATGCCGGCCTCAATGTCGCGAATGCCCGGCGCGATATGCGCAGGCCGAATATCACTGCGATCCTGAATCAGGACGCGGCCGATGTTAACGCGGCCGGCGTCGACAAGACGCCGACCTTTTTCGTCAATGGCCGCCCCCTGCCGTCCTTCGGCATCGACCAGCTTTTCGAGCTTGTCCAGGAAGAGGTGGCGATCGCCCACAAGGCATCGGGCAGTTAGGAAACGGCGCTATCGGGGACAGCATACCCATTCCTCGACATTTTCACCGCCGCCGTAGTCTGACGGCACGGTCTGGCTCGCGCGTGTTGTCCTGCCTGGGGCGCCGCATCATGTGACTCAGCGGGGCAACCGGCGTCCGAACCCGCGTAAATATACATCGCTCGACCAATGTGGACACCGCCCGGCGGTCAGGGTTTCAACCGGTAGCGATTCATTGCCTCATAAATCGCGGTTAGTTCGTCCAGAAGCGGTTTTACCCGGTCGGGCAGCGGTTCGGTGCGCGGTTTCCAGGGCCGGAAGCCGGTCGATCTGTTGACGTTGGCGTACCAGTATTTCGCCCAGACGCCATCGCTGCCACGCGGGCCCGGCGGCCAGGACAGCATCGCCGGATCGAACGGCACGCCCAGCGCCGCGCAGAGCGCCCGCAGCGCGCCTTCCGTGTCCGTGCCGATATCGCGGGCGTCGATCACCGGCGGGGTCTCGCCGGTCAGCTCGCGGACCTTTTCGAACAGCCGGTACTGGTCGGCAAAGCCGGTGTCCCGCAGGGTGACGGTCTCCATCACCTTCGACATGGACAGCAGCACCTCCGCCGGGTCGCGGATCAGGAAGGCGTTGCTTACCCCGGCCAGCCAATCATCGTCGATATGGGGCAGCATATGGTGCGCCATATGTTTCTGGTAATGGATCGCCTTGCCGCCGGGGATGGGGCCGAGGATGGTCTCGACCACCTTGCGCCAGTCGTTTTCGTGGGTGGCGAGAATTTCAGGGATGCCGGGATGGTCCGGTTCGTACCGCGTAAGGTAATGGGCATAGAGCGGCTCGTCCCAGACCGCGCTGTCGGCCCGGTTTCCCCAGGACCGCAGCAGCGCCGTCGAGACATTGCGCGGCCCCGACCACATGGCGATACGCGTCTCCTTCATCGGATCAAACGATCACCGGCGGCGGGCATTCGCGGTCGATCAGTTCGCGGTAGAGCGCGCGCAGCCGCAAGGTGACCGGCCCGGGTTCGCCGTCTCCAAATACGCGGCCGTCCAGATCGCGCACCGGCGTCACCCCGCCGAAGCTGCCGGTGACGAAAGCTTCCTCCGCCCCATAGGTCTCGGTCAGCGAGAAGTCGCGCTCTTCCGCATGGATGCCGGCCTCGCGCGCCAGCGCCAGGATGTTGGCCCGGGTGATGCCGTTCATGCAGTAGCGCCCGGTCGAGGTCCAGACCGCGCCCTTGCGCACGATGAAAAAGTTGGTGGAATTGCAGGTCGCGACGAAGCCATGCGGGTCCAGCATCAGCCCCTCGTCGGCCCCGGCCTTGGCCGCCTGGATCGCGGCGGTGATGCAGTTCAGCTTGGAATGCATGTTCAGCTTGGGGTCCAGCACGTCGGGCGCGCCGCGGCGCACATGAACGGTGAACAGTTTCATGCCCTGGCCCGCGACCGCCTCACTCGCCTGTTTATGCTCGGCGATGATGACCACCGTCGCCTTGCCGATGTTGACCCTCGGGTCCTGGTAGGGCGTGGCCTTTAGCCCCCGCGTCACCATCAGACGCGCATGCACGCCGGATTGCATCTCGTTGGCCTCGACGGTGCGATACAGCGCCGCCGCCAGTTCCTTGCGCGACATGCCGATATCCATGTCGATTGCCTTCGCGCCCTCGTACAAACGGTCCAGATGCCGGTCCAGGAATGCGGCCTTGCCGTTATGCAGGCGCAGGCCTTCCCACACCCCATCGCCCATCAGGAAGCCGCTGTCGAAGACCGAGACCATGGCCTCGGCGCGCGGTTTCAGCTCGCCATTCACGTAAACCAGGACCGTCTCGTTACGCGGGTCCTGGGCGAAGGCATGGGCGCCGCTTTCCATCTTTTTCCCTCTCAGTTTCGCAAGGTCACCGGCGCGCCGATTTCGATGCCGTATTGCCGGGCCGCGCTGCCGCCATTGACCGCGATCTCGACCAACCCCAGCGCGTTTTCGTACCAGAAACCTTGGCTTTCCGCGACATCGCCGAAGGTGCGGGCGCGCGAGAACAGCTTGCCTGTAACCTCGATTGTCGCCCGTTCGTTCAGGCCCGCGGCCCGAAGCCCGGTCATGACATTGCCAAAGCCGTCGATATAGATCGCCTCGGCCAGATCGTCGGGCCAGCGCGCGCCGGGCCGGCCGGGGTCGTCGCGCCAGCCTTCCGCCATTGGGCTGCAAGCGGGCCATTCGTCACGGGCCAGCATGGCGGCGACCGGCGCGAACAGGTCGCGGCCGTGGAACGAGGCGGAGAGTTCCTCCGGTCGCCAGTCGATGGTCCAGCCCTTGGCCCGCGCGGCCCGGCGCTGGACGATCTCGAACAGCCCGTTGCCGGGGCCGACGAAACGCCTGCCGCCCGCCGAGACGATAACCGGTGGCCGTTCGCCGCCGACGCCCGGATCGACAACCGCGACGCAGACGCTGTCCGCCTCCATCCCGGCGGCCAGCGCGGCCAGCAGATAGGCGGCCCCGTGCGGATCGCGGGACGGCGCGTCATGCATCAGATCGATAACGGGAACCGCCGGCGCCTGGCGCGCCAGCACGGCGCGCAGCAACCCGACATAGGGACCTTCAAGGCCATAATCGGTGAAAACATATATCATGCCAGCACTAATGCATCGCGCGGCGGCTGGAGGCAAGCCGCTCTCGACCCTTGACGAACCGCGCGAATTGCGGGACAGCAATGGTTGTTGAATTTTAAACGATTTCCGGACCCGAATTTTGACCCGCCGTTACTGGCCATTTGCCGCCCTGTTTACGATTTCGTTCCTTGCCGCTGGCGGGGCGATATACGAATGGGCCGACCTAGCGGCGGAGGGCGGGTCTATTCTGCCGTTGACGGTCTGGCTCATCGTCTGGCTGGGCTCGCTGATCCTGCTGGTTCCGCGGATCGTCGGGATTGTCCGGAACGCCGGCGGAGAGGCTAGCGTAAATGAGATTGTCGACGCCCTGCCCTTCGGCCTGGCGCTATACGATCCCGACGGCGAACTACGCCATTGCAATGAAATCTTCCAGCAGGCCTTTCCGGACCCGGCGGTGCGCGCCGAATTCTCCGGAGAGCACAAAATGGCCGATGGGCGATGGTTACGGCTGGAACGGCGGGAACTGGGCAATGGCGCGTTCATCTTGACGGCCCTGGACGTTTCGCGGATTGCCGCGCTGGAGGCTGATTTCCAGGCCGCCGGCAAACAATTCCGCCAATTTCTTTCCGCCGCCGCCGATTGGATCTGGGAGACGGACATTCTGCATCGCTTCATCATGGTAAGAACGGTCGGCATGAATGCCGAAAACACGGATTTCGGCTGGATGACGGGGCGCAGCCCGGCGGAACTGACGGTCGGCGGCGAGGATTTGGACAAACAGGCGGTCGAGGACTGCATGCTCGACATGGACCGCCGCCAGCGGCTGAACGGTGCCAGCCTTACTCTCGACGCAGGAGACAGGATAATCCGGGTGCGCCTAAACGGCCTGCCACGATACGACGACAACGGGGAGTTCCTCGGATATCGCGGCGTCGGAATATGGGAGCCCACGGCGGCGGAAGACACGACTACAAGAAAGGCGCGCCCGGCGCCGACTGAACCCGCCGGCCGTCTTCTCATCGTCGATGACAGCTCGACCAACCGCATGCTCGCCATGACCATATTGCGCAAGATGGGCTACGAGGCGGATGCGGTCCCGGATGGCCATGAGGCGGTCGAGGCGGTGCGCGACGGTGACTATGCCGCGGTCCTGATGGATATCTGGATGCCCGGGATGGACGGGTTCGAGGCGACGGCGGCGATCCGGAATCTGCCGGAGCCCCGGCGGGACATTCCCGTAATCGCCATGACGGCGCATACCGGCGCCGAGGAACGCCGGCGCTGCCTGGCCGCGGGAATGGACGCCCACGTCGAAAAGCCGATCGATCGCGCCGCGCTGGCGGCCATGCTGCGCCGCCTGGCCGGGTCGCCGGCGAGCCCGGATGCATCGGCGGCCATAGGGGCCGAATTGGTGGAAAATTCAGACGTCCAACCAGTAACCGATCTTGTAAACGACGACGTGCTCAATCAGTTGCGCAATGATGCCGGTCCCGCGCTGGTCGGTGAATTGATCGCCGCCTTCATGGCGGAAACAGACGAGAGGCTGATTCGCATCGCAGCCGCGGTCAATGCCGGAAATCATGAGGCAATTGCCGCCGACGGCCATTCCATGAAGAGCAGTTCCGGCACCTTTGGCGCCCTGCCGCTTCAGGCGCTTTCCGCAAGGCTGGAGGCTGCTGCAACCCAGGGCGACACGACGGCGCTGGCAGCCGCCCATGCCGAGTTGCCGGACCTTGTATCGGAAACCTGGCGCGAATTCGCCATCCGTGGTTTTCGGCGGGAATAGCCGCTGAAATCAGGCTTCCTCGCTCTCCCAGGACAGTTTTTTGCGATAAATGGTGGATGGGGAGACGCCCAGTTTCGCCGCCGCCTTGGGTATGTTTCCGTCACAGGCGTCGATGGCCCGCTCAATCACGTCGCGCTCCACCTGCCATAAGGGGACGATATCCCCATTTTCCGAAAACACCGCGGGCGCCGTCACAAGGCTTTCGTCCGCGTTCAGCGGCGTATCATCGGCCGGCGACGGAGCTTCCCGCACTACCTTACCGGGACGGTTCAGCGGTGGCGGCAGCATCTCCATGGTCACTTCCACACCGTCGTTCAGCACCACGATATTGCGGATGACGTTCTGCATCTGGCGAATATTGCCGGGCCATTTGTAGCTGGCGAAGATCTGTTCGGCTTCCGCGTTGAAACTCTTGAATGCCCGGCCCTCCTCGGCGGCGTATTCGGCAAGGAAATGCCGGGCGATCTCGATAACGTCGTCGTCGCGGTCGCGCAGCGGGGGCAGATGAATCGGCACGACATGAAGGCGGTAATAGAGATCTTCGCGGAAATTGCCGGCTTCGACCTCCTCCAACGGGTCACGGTTGGTGGCGCATACGAATCGCACATCCACCTTCTCGGTCTTCGATCCACCGACTTTCTGGAAAGTCCCGGTCTGGATGAAACGCAACAGCTTGGTCTGCAGCGCCAAATCCATTTCGCAAATTTCGTCAAGGAACAGCGTGCCCCCGGACGACCGCGAAGCCGCGCCCTCGCGGTCGGCATGGGCGCCGGTGAAGGCGCCTTTCACATGGCCGAAGACCTCGGACTCCATCAAGTCCTTGGGGATGGCGCCACAATTGATTGCGATAAAGGGGCCATTTTTGCGGGGGCTCTGACGATGGATCGCCTCGGCGGCGACTTCCTTGCCCGAACCCGATTCGCCCGTAATGAAGACGGTCGCCTTCGACGACGCCGCCGCATCGATGGTGCGGTAGACCGCCTGCATCGGCAGCGACGAGCCGATAAAGCCGAAATATTCCTTGCGGGCGCTGCCCTTGATTGTCTCGACAATGGCCGAAAGCGAGCGATGTTTCAGGGCGTTGCGCACCGTGACCAACAGCCGGTCGGCGTTGAAGGGTTTGACCAGAAAATCATAGGCGCCCGCGCGCATCGCCTCGACCGCCACATTGATCGACCCGTGCGCGGTGATCACCACCACCTCACAGGGTAGTTCACGCGACTGGATTTCCTTTAGAATATCCAGGCCGTCCATATCCGGCAGCCTGAGATCGAGCAAAACCACGGCGGGAGGGGTCGCCGAAAGTTCCTTCAGCGCTTTCTTGCCGGTGTCGACGGCGGTAACTGCCAGATCCTCGCCTTCCAGATACTGGTTATACAAACGCGCCAGCGACGGCGTGTCCTCAACCAGCAATATCTTGCCGTTGCTCATATCCTTTTTCTTCTTTCCCCATGCCTGCGCCTGTTTAGGCGATATAGCAGGCTGCGACCACACTTCAATCCCCTCCACCCGAAGTTTGACCGCTTTAAGTGTAGCCATAAGGATAACAGAGCCTGGGGGAGGTATTGCAAGCCCTTATTACACAGCATTGAATCTATCATTAAAATTCCACATAAACGACCCGCTCCAAGGATTCGGCTTGCTGCCGTACATCAGTGGCGATTAAGAATTGAATGCAACCAAAAGGGGGAGGCTATAATGGGCCGGATGGATGGCAAGACGGCGTTGATTACCGGCGCCGGTTCGGGGTTCGGCGAGGGCATCGCCAGAAAATTCGTGGAGGAAGGCGCGCGCGTCATTGTCGCAGACATCAATGACGATGCCGGCGCAAAGGTGGCGGAATCGTTGGGTTTGGCGGCGCGTTTCGTGCACACGGACGTCAGCCGCGGCGGCGATATGGCGGCCGCCGTCGCCGCCGCGGCCGCGGCCGATCATTTCGGCCGGCTGGACATCCTGGTCAACAATGCCGGCTATACCCACCGCAATGCCCCGATGCTGGAGGTGACAGAGGATGAATTCGACCGTATTTATGCGGTCAACGTCAAATCCATCTATCTGGGCGCCGTTCACGCCGTGCCGCTGTTTCGCAAGCAGGGCGGCGGGGTCATCCTCAATATCGCCTCCACCGCCGGCGTGAGGCCGCGCCCCGGCCTTACCTGGTACAACGGGTCGAAAGGCGCGGTTATTACCCTGACCAAGTCGATGGCGGTCGAGCTGGCGCCCGACGCAATCCGTGTCTGCGCGCTGAACCCGGTCGCCGGCGAGACCGGAATGCTGCATCTTTTCATGGGCGAGGACACGCCGGAACGCCGCGCACAGTTTCAGTCGACAATCCCGCTGGGCCGGTTCAGCCAACCGCTCGATATCGCCAATGCGGCGCTGTTCCTGTGTTCGGACGAGGCCGGATTTCTGACCGGCGTCTGCATGGAAGTGGATGGCGGGCGCTGCATATGAACGCGCCTTGGTATAAGGCCCTATCTCGAACTTTACTTGGACGGCCTGCTAGGCCAAAATGGACGAATGGAAAACGATAGTCTGCTTGAAATGGTCGAGGCGAAAGTCGTCTGCGACCAGTGCGGTAACCAGACCGCCCATACAATCGCCTGGCTGAAGACCAACGGCACCTACGAATGCCCGGTCTGCGGCGATGAAACAGACCTGCGCACCCAGGAATGGGCCGACAGGATCCAGGCCTATATCGATGCCTGCACGGGGTTCGAGGATTAGGCGAGCCGGAAGCACCGCCCAACGAAAAACCGCCCGGGACAATCCCGGGCGGTTTCGTTTTGACTTGTTTTTTCTGATTTAGTTGCGGTTGCCAAACAGGCGCAACATGAACAGGAACAGATTGATGAAGTCCAGATAGAGCGTCAACGCTCCCATAATCGACTTCTTGGCCTCGGTCTCGGTGCCGTCGGCCTCGGAATACATGTTCCGAATTTTTTGCGTGTCGTAGGCGGTGAGGCCGACGAAAATCAACACGCCGATGACTGAAATCGCCCATTCAAGCGCGCCGCTCTGCAGGAAGATGTTTACGATGCTGGCCACGATCAGTCCGATCAGTCCCATGATCAGGAACGAACCGATGCCCGACAGGTCGCGCTTCGTGGTGTAGCCGTAGATGCTCATTCCGGCGAACATCGACGTGGTGATGAAGAACACTCGCGTGATTGATGCGCCCGTATAGACGATGAAGATAAAGGACAGCGACAGCCCCATCAGCGCGCTAAATACCCAGAATGTCGTCTGCGCTGACGCGGCGCTCATTTTGTTTATCCGGGCGCTCATGAAAATCACGAGCCCTAGCGGAGCCAGCATCACGACCCAAGCCAACGGCGTACCGTAAATGGTCGCCATGAGTTCGGGCGACTGCGATGTAAAATAAGCGACAATGCCGGTGAGCGCGAGGCCAGCCGCCATAAAGTTGTAAACGCGAAGCATATAGGCGCGCAGGCCCTCATCGATATCGGCTGCGCTCCCAACTGTTTGCGTTGCGACGTGCAATCGCGGATCCAATGCCATGATAACCTCTCTCGTTAAAAACTATGCGAACAACCGAATCTTGTTGTTCTTCCAGCGTCTATATTGGCATATCTTCTTCAAGAATCAACAACTACCGGACCCGGATATTCGGTATTTTATATATTTTGAACAGGGAAAATCTCATGGAAACAGGTCTTTCAGGCAAACGGGCCATCGTAACGGCGGGCGCCAGCGGTATCGGCAAGGCCATAACGGAAACCCTGATGGCGGCGGGCGCCCGGGTTCATATCTGCGACGTCGACGAAGCGCAGATCGCCGCCGCGCGCGAGGCCATGCCCGGGATTGGCGCCACGCTGGCCGACGTTTCCGACGTCGCGGCGGTGGATCGGCTGTTCGACGAGGCGCTTGGCGAAATGGGCGGGCTGGATATCCTGGTGAACAACGCCGGTGTCGCGGGGCCGGTCGGGCCGGTGGACGAAATCGACCCCGAGGGCTGGCGGCGCTGCATCGCGGTCGATCTGGACGGGCCTTTCCTGTGCTCGCGCCTCGCCGTGCCGGCGATTCGCGAGGCCGGCGGCGGGTCGATCGTCAATATCTCGTCCAGCGCCGGCCTGTTCGGCTTCCCCAACCGCAGCCCCTACGCCGCGGCGAAATGGGGCGTCATAGGCTTCACCAAGACGCTGGCGATGGAGCAGGGCCCGGACGGCATCCGGGTCAACGCCATATGCCCGGGCAGCGTCAACGGCCCGCGCATCGATTCGGTAATCGCGGCGGCGGCGGACGTGCGCGGCATGCCTGAAGGCGAGATGCGCGATATCTGGCTCCAGCAGATCTCGATGCGCACCTTCGTCGAGGCCCAGGACATCGCCAACATGGTGCTGTTCATCTGTTCCGATGCAGGCGCGAAAATATCGGGCCAGGCGCTGGCCGTGGACGGCCACACGGAATCGCTGTCGGCGTAAGCCGAAATCACCCTGAAAATATCAGGAGTTTTCGTGGGCGGCGCGCAGCTTGTCCGCCTTGGCGCGCAACCGGGCAAGCAGGTTGGGGATGTCGCCGCCGCTCTTGTTCAGCACGGCGGTATATTCCTCGCGCTGGGTGATCGCCATGCTGGCCCCCTCAACGCGGATATCGACCACCGCGTAGGAATCTCCGTCGACCTTGACCTGCCAGTCCAGTCTGACCGGCGGTTTGCCGTCGCCGGGCTGGATTTCCGTCAGCACCATCTTGTAGCGGTCACTCGGGTCACCGACCTCGCGCTTGATCTTGAAGCCCTGGCCCGCATAGGAGGCGAACAGATGTGCGTAGGTCAACACCACGACATCCTCGTAGAGCTGGATAAATTCGGCCATCTGTTCCTTCGTGATCTTACGGGCATAGCGCCCCAGGACGAAGCGGCCGATGCGGGCAACGTCGAAGCTCTCCTCTAAAATGGCGCGGAATCGGGTCTCCCGCTCGGTGCTGGAAATGCCGGCGTCCGCAAGCTGCAGGATCGCCCTGTCACCCAGTTCCTCTATGAATTTCGCCACCGTGCCCGTGGCCTGCGCCGCGTGGCGAGTGAACGCCATCGCCAAGGCGGCCGCGCCGATGGTCGCGATCGCCCGGCGGCGCGAAACGGCGAGCATAAGTTTATTGCTCATTCAACTGTCCTTCCTTGGGCGCCTCTTCGGGCGGTAATTCGGAATCCATATCCATGTCCATATCATCGAAGTTTACCATACCCGGCGAATCCTCGGTATTGCTTTCAGGCTCGCGCCCGTTGCGGATCGCGTGGGCGCGCCGCTGCCGGTAGGCGCTGCGCACCGTCGCATAGAAATCCAGCGAGGAATTCCGCAATTCGTCGATGGTCTTGAAGTTGTTGGAACGCCAATCGACCGCGGTCAGCGTGGAGATGGCGCCCGTACCCTCCAGTCCGTATTTCGTTCGGATATAATAGCCCGATGGAGATACGAAGCTGTCTATGCTGTAGCCGATCCAGTGCCGGAAATCGGCGGGACCCATCAACGGCATCACCAGATAGGGCCCCGGCTCGACGCCCCAAACGGCCAGTGTCTGGCCTAAATCCTCGAAATGCTGGGGAATGCCGGCGTCCGACGCCACGTCGATAAAGCCACCCAACCCGAGGATCGTATTGGTAAGAAACCGCCCGAAGGTATCGCGCGCCCGCACGCCTTCGCCCTGCAGCAGAGCGTTGAGTATCGTGATTGGACTTTTCAGGTGAGTGATAAAATTATGAATCCCGATACGAATGCCGCTGGGTACGACGGTGCGATAACCGGCGGCCAGCGGGCGCAATACAACCTTGTCCGCTACCTCGTTGAATCCGAAGATGGCCCGGTTATACGGTTCCATCGGATCCCTGTTCTCGAGGTAGTAGGCTAGTTCATCTGGATCGGTGGGCCTCGCCGTACAGCCGCCAAGAAGCATGGCGGCCATTATAGCCACCAAGATTCCCGATCTTCCGATTGAACCAGTTCTCTTCACGACCCTCCAACACCTGCGTTCGCCCAATTCCAAAAAATATTCACCTAGAATTGCCTCTTTAAGGAAGACGTCAAGTGAATAACCGATTCAACGGATTATGAAATTAGCCAAGATTCAGACTGATCTGATCTTCGATGCAAGTTCCCTCTCTTTTGATTCTCAGGCAAACAGCTAGCACAGCCCGCATGAAAAAACCATATCGCAAACATGTCTATTACGATGCGGCATTTCTCAGCCACACAAGCATATTTGAACGCGAAAACCTTAATATCTCCTTCAAGGCCCTTTACATGACATAAAGATATCTTTATATATTTATGCTGCTTCTCTGAAAATGGCCCGGGAGAAAAAATATGGACGTATTGCTAGGTGGCCTTCGCGCCGCCGCCGAACCCAGCAGATTGCGGTTGCTGGCGCTTTGCGCCCATGCGGAATTAACGGTCAGTGAGTTGGTCCAGATCCTCGGCCAGAGCCAGCCTCGTGTTTCGCGCCATCTGAAGCTTCTTTGCGAGGCCGGGCTTCTCGATCGTTTCCGCGAAGGTACCTGGGCTTTTTACCGGCTTTCGGAACGGGCGCGTTGTGCCGAACTGGCGCGAGTACTGATTGACCTGATCCCCGACGACGACACAACGCTAGCGCTGGACCTGCAACGGCTGGAGGCGGTGAAAAGGGCCAATTCCGACCGCGCGGCCGAATATTTCCGAAGCAACGCAGAGGAGTGGGACAAGATCCGTACCCTGCATATCGCCGAGGGTGCGGTAGAGGACGCCTTGGCGGCGCTATTCCCGGTTACGGGCATGAAGGATTTCCTCGATATCGGCACCGGGACGGGCAGGGTTCTCGAACTCTTCGGTCCGCGAATCGAGCGCGGTGTCGGCGTCGACATGTCGCGCGAAATGCTGGCGTTGGCACGCGCCAACCTGCAGAAGGCGGACCTGCGCAATTGCCAGGTTCGCCAGGGCGACATGTATCAGCTGCCCTTTAGCGACGAAACGTTCGATGCTGTGGTCATCCATCAGGTCCTGCATTTCGCCGAAGACCCGGCCGAGGCGATCGCCGAAGCCGGCCGCGCGCTACGCCCCGGCGGGCGACTGGCCGTCGTCGATTTCGCGCCGCATAACCTGGAAATGCTGCGTGAAAACCACGCCCATCGCCGCCTTGGCTTCAACGATGGCGAAGTGACCCGCTGGTTTGAGCTCGCGGGACTGTCCCCCGATAAAACCGTGACGCTGGAAGGCGATCCGCTGACTGTCTGCCTGTGGTCGGCGACCCGCGCGGCGAATGATTCCACGGCACTGAACAATAACGACAAAGAAGAGAGGGCCTGAACAATGGCCGCATCACCCACCGTAAGTTTTGAGATTTTCCCGGCCAAGACCCCGCGGGGCGACGCCGCGCTGGATACGGCCCTGGAGCAACTGGCGACGCTGAACCCGGCCTTCCTGTCGGTGACATACGGCGCCGATGGTTCGGGCCAGGAGCGCACCTTGCGCCTGGTTGAGCGCCTGATCGCACAAAACATGCCTCTGGCGGCTCATCTGACCTGTGTGGGCGCTACCCGCGACGAGGTTGACGCGTTGGCGCGGACCTGGCGCGACATGGGTATCCGCCGCATCGTGGCGCTGCGCGGCGACATGCCCGG
>CBFDDT010000056.1:0-20845 GCA_965603635.1 uncultured bacterium
TCGTCACGGCGCGCGGCCAAGGGCGTCGAAGAAACGCTCGATATCCTCATCGTTGTTGTAAAGATGCGGGGTGACCCGCACCGATGCGCCACGGACGCTGATATGGATATTTTCCGCCGCCAATCGCGCGCCCAGCCCTTCCGGCACGCCGCCCTCGAACCGCAGCCCCAGAAAATGCCCGGCCCGCAGCCCCTGGGACACGGAATCGATCCCCATCCCGCGCGCCCTTGCGGCAATTTTTCCGGTGCGAGCCGACAGGGTCGCCTGAATATTGTCGACACCCCAGTCCAGAATTTGCCGCAGCGCCGCGATGGCTTGTGGCATCAGCCCAAAATTCGCCCGTTCGCCCATGTCGAAGCGCCGCGCGCCGGGCTGATAGTCGTCGCGGTAATTGACCAGACCCGAGAAATCCTCCGACCCCGCCCGGACAATCCAGTTATGCTCAATCGGCTGGCCGGCGTGGTGCTTCGGATCGACATAGAGGAAGCCGAGGCTGTAGGGGCCGAGCATCCATTTGTAGCAGGCCGCGACAAGGAAATCCGGACGCACCCGGCGGACGTCGAAGGGCATTGCGCCGAGCGATTGTGTCGCGTCCACGGCCAGCGCGGCCCCCACGTCGCGCAAGGCCGCGCCGATTTGCTCCAGATCGATCAGGCCGCCGTCGGTCCAGTGGTTGTTGGGCAGCGCGGCGATGGCGATGTCCGGGCCGATCCGCTTCAATATGGCGGCGGTCCAGTCGTCATCGTCGGGCCGCGGCACCACGTCGATGCGCGCCCCGGTCCGTTTCGCCAACTCCGACCAAACGTAGAGGTTGGAGGGGAACTGCTCATCCAGCACCAGTATGCGGTTATCCGGACCGGCTGGCAGGTTCTGCGCTGCAATCGCCATTCCGTAGCTGGCCGACGGCACAATCGCGACCTCGTCCGGGTCGGCGTTGACGACGTCCGCGAAGAGGCCCCGGGCGATCTCGGAATCTGTAAAGAAATCGACCGGGGAAATGCTCCAGGGATGCTCTTTGCGGCGGATCGCTGCCTCGCCGGCCTCGGCGACCGAACGCATTGTCGGCGACATCTGGGCGCAGTTCAGCCATGCGACGTCGTCGGGAATGTCGAACAAATCCCGCTGGCAGGGAATCAGTGTGGTCATAAAATCATCCAACCTAGTGGTCTATATCAGGCATATTACACACATGGGACGGTCTTGCGAGGTCTTCCGGCAAGGCGCGGGTCGCGCCGCGATGCCGGGCATCGCAAGCGGCGCGCAACGCAGCCGGTGGGCTCGCAAGGCCGCCCGAAGGGTCGCGTTTCCCGCCCCCCCGATGCGTCGGGTGCGCTTGACGATGCGCAAGCATCGCCCGCGCACACCCTCCTGCCGGGGAAACGGGAAACACGATCCCATGGGTGCAATATGCCTGATACAGACCACTAGTCGTTCTTGCGGCAATCGGGGCAGAGGCCGGTTATTTCGACGGTCTGGCGCAACGCGCGAAACCCGAGACGGCTGGCGCCGCGATCCAGGGCCGCGACGATTTCCTCGTCCCGCAGTTCCACCGTCGCGCCGCAGTTCTGGCAAATCAGGAACTGCCCCGCATGGGGATGGTCGGGCTGCACGCAGCCGATATAGGCGTTCAGCGATTCGATCCGGTGAACAAGGCCATGCGCATGCAGAAATTCCAGCGCCCGGTATACGGTGGGCGGGGCCGCCTTCCGGTTTTCCGCCCGTAGCGCATCGAGGATGGCATAAGCGCCCGTCGGCTGATGGCTGCCCCAGATCAATTCCAGTACCCGGCGCCTGAGCGTCGTCAGTTTTACGCCACGGCGCGCGCACAAGACCGCTGCCCCGTCCAGCGCCGTGTCGACACAATGCTGATGGTCATGCGGCTCTGCCGAAAACGGAATGGCGTTGTCCATATGGTCTATATAGCATCCGCTCACTTGCTTGTCGCAGGGATTGGAGCCTGGAAACCGACTCAGATTAGATTCAACCCAATGTATTTTATGGTTTGCGAAAGCCCCCATAGCGAGGGTTTCCCCCATCTTTATACTTTACGGTTATGGTTAACGGAAAATACCGCTAACTAATTTAAAAAGTTATGGAATTTTAGTGTACTATAACCCGTTATTAGTACGGTGATACGGCTCGTTCCACGGGTCGTGTGGGGAAGTAACAAACCGGTATTTATATGGAACAGGGCGGGCGCAGGCAGGCAGAGCAAGCCCCCGAAGATGGCGACGCTTATCCCCGGACCGGAACGGTCGACTGGCTGGCTCCGGAATCGGTTCGCAGATATCTGCAGATCGGACTGGGACTTGTCGCCGGATTCATAATCGGCATGATGGCCATCCAGGGATGGCTGGACAATCGGGACGCCGACAGGATTGCTCGTGAAGAAGTTGGCGCTGCCCTCGATCAGGGCAGCGTTCCGCTGAACCTGTTCTTTTCCGAAACGGTCACGCGCCTGTTGGCGCTGGAGGCGATTGCCGGCGATGCGCCGGGCAACGCACTAAGGCTCGATCCGGGATACCGCCGATACGATTTGACCGGCGCCGCGTTAAGCGGTGGCCCCGCGCTACCCGCCATCGCCGAGGCCGCCGCAACGGCGACCGATACCGGCTATCCGGCCCTGTCCACGCCCTTCGCGGCCGGTGGGCTATGGTACAGCGCGATCGTCAAGGAGCGCCGTGACACCCTGGGACTGCATACGGGCTATGAGGGTATCCAGTTTCCGGTCTCCCGCATTCTGGACTGGTGGTCGCGCAACCACCTCCCCTCGGGTTCTTCCGCCACACTGTTGAGCCGCGACGGCCGGATCTGGCTGCGTGATCCCTTCGTGCCCGCCCTGATCGGCGCGGACGCCGCCGGCGATCCCTTCGCCGGCGCCGTCGGCGCCGATACCACGCATCTGTCGCGCGTTGTCGATTATGACGGTGGCGGCGTGGACGCGATTGTCGGCTGGCGTTCGCTGGAATCCTTCGGGCTGATCTATGCTGTCGGTATCGACCGCGCGCAATTGCCGGCGCCCTCGGGTGCGTCCGCGGCGATTCCGCTGACCATCGCCCTTGTCGTCACGGGTGGCGCCTTTCTATTGGTGACCTTCATGGGAAGGCTGGCCATGTTGCCGATGCCCGCGCGGTCACCGGCGCCCGAACCTCGCCGCGCAGAACATGCACCTGTCAGGGAAACCCCGGAGCCAGCCCGCAATAACGGCTTTTTGACGGTCGCCGACAAGATGCCCGTGATTCTGTACGAACAGCGCATCGGGGCGGACCTTGCCATCAACTATCATTATGTCAGCCATGGCCTGCGGGATATTCTGGGCGTCGAGCCCGCGCAACTGGAGTCGCGTCCCGAAATAATGTTCGAGATGGTGCACTCGGAAGACCGCGCACGGGTTCGCCAAGAGCACAGGGATGCCTGGGCCAGTGGCGAGGATATCGATGCGATTTATCGCATTGTTACGGAACAGGGCGAAGAGAAGTGGGTTCATAATCTGGCCCGGGCCAGCGCCTGGACCAAGCCGGGCGAGCCCAGCGTATGGGACGGCATCGTGCTTGACGTCACGGCCCAAAAGCTGGCCGAGAGCGAACTGCGCGCCGTGCGCAACGAGGCCGAGTTGACCAGCCGGGTCAAGGCGGAATTCCTGGCCAATGTAAGTCACGAATTGCGCACGCCGCTGAACGCGATCATCGGGTTTTCCGAGGTCATCACCGCCGAAACATTCGGTCCGGTCGGCGTCGACAAATATCTGGAATATGCGCACGATATTCACGAAAGCGCGGACCATCTGCTTGCCCTGGTCAACGACATCCTGGATCTTTCGAAGATAGAGGCGGGACGCGCCACGCTGGTGCTGGAAGATGCCGACGCCGCGGAACTGGTAGACTCCTGCCTGCGCCTTATCCATGGCCGCGCCGCCGACGCCCGCCTTCAACTTCGCCGGCAAGTCGAAGACTCGCTGCCCCGCTTGCTGGTCGACCCACTGAAAATCAAACAGATTCTCATCAATCTCCTGTCGAACGCGGTCAAATTCACGCGCTCGGGCGGCACCGTCACCCTGCGCGCATATTCCACGCCGGATGGCGGCATTGCGTTTGCCGTCGGCGATACCGGCATAGGAATCGCCGAAAAGGATATCTCCAAGGCGATCGAAAGCTACGGTCAAGTGGAGCCGTCCGACGGTATACGGGTCGAAGGCACCGGCCTGGGTCTGCCGCTGGCCAAGGCGCTGACCGAACTGCATGGCGGCGAGTTGCAGATCGAAAGTTCGGCCGGTGAGGGAACCACCGTCACGGCAATTCTGCCGTCAAACTGCATTGCGCCTGCGAAACGCACAAAATCCTGACAGAACCCCGGTTTTCCGCGAACAAGCATTTCGGTTGCCCGCGAGGTTCAACTGGCCTATATTGCAGCGCAATGTAATTATTGCGCTGCAGCAATGGCGCGGGATTCTGAAACGGGTAAGGAAAGTTAGTTGAACGAATCAACCAAAAATAGCGACCATGACGACCTGATGGGTTATTCCATCGAGGATCTGTCGGTTGGCATGTCCGCCCTCTTCGCGAAAACCGTCACCGAGGCCGATATCGTCCTTTTCGCGGGCATTTCGGGCGACATCAACCCGGTCCATCTGAACCATGAATTCGCGACCGAAACCATGTTCGAGGGCCGCATCGCCCATGGCATGCTGACGGCCAGCTTCATTTCCACGGTCATCGGCACCAAGTTGCCGGGTCCGGGCGCGATCTATCTGAAGCAGAGCCTGAACTTCAGGGCGCCGGTGCGCGCCGGCGATACGGTTCGCGCGCGGGCGACCATCAAGGAAGTGATCTCGGAAAAGCACCGCATCGTGATGGACACCGTGGCAACCGTTGGCGACACCGTGGTTCTGGACGGCGAAGCCCTGATCATGGTGCCAAGCCGCAAGGCCTGATCCTCCTCCGGATAAAATTCCCTCTCCACATTCCGCGCGCCAGCCTTTATACCAAGGCTCGCTGATAAAGACCGTTATACCGTGCGGGCGCGGAAAGAGGGGCCATGCAGATTCTTCGTCACCACACGGATGTGCCGGACACGCTAAAGGGCGGCGTTGCCGTGCTGGGCAATTTCGACGGCGTCCATCTCGGCCACCAGGCCGTGCTCGCCGCCGGCAAGGCCGTCGCCGACGATACCGGCGCTCCGCTGGTGGTGGTGACGTTTGAGCCGCATCCCCGCAGCTTTTTCCGCCCGGACGACCCACCCTTCCGCCTGACACCCTTCCGCAACAAGTCGCACCATATCGAGGCGCTGGGCATCGACCTGCTTCTGGTGCTGCATTTCGACGAGGCGCTGCACAACGTGACAGCAGAGGATTTCGTCGCCGATGTCCTGGCCGGGGGACTGGGCGTCAGCCATGTGGTTGTCGGGTACGATTTTATATTCGGCCATAACAGGGGCGGCGACACGGAATTCCTCCGCCGCGCCGGCAATGACGGCGGTTTCGGCGTCACCATCGTCGAGCCGGTGAGCACGCCGGGCGAACAGATCTATTCCTCAACCCGAATTCGTGACCATCTGCGTAATGGGCGCCCGGTCGATGCGGCAGCGCTGCTGGGCCGGCCGTTCGAGTTCGAGGGGCGCGTCATGCACGGCAATGCGCTGGGCCGCGATCTCGGCTATCCGACGGCAAATCTGGCCTTCGGCGAATATCTGCAGCCGGCCTACGGAATCTATGCGGTGCGCGTCGGCATTGAAGAAGAGGACGGACCGCAATGGCATGACGGCGTCGCCAGCTTCGGCATCAGGCCCACCATCGGCGAGGACGAGGAGCCGATTCTGGAAGCCTATATATTTGATTTTTCAGGCGATCTTTACGGTCGACATCTGCGGGTGCAACTCATCGACTATCTCAGGCCGGAGATAAAGTTCGACGGGTTGGAGGCGCTGACCGCGCAAATCGAAGACGATTGCCGGGTGGCCCGCGAAATACTTCGCAAAGCGAGTGGCCAATCCCCATCTTGACCCTGGGGGAACTGGTGCATACTGTGCCCGCGCGCCGGGCCCGAAGGTCCGGCATTTATTCATTCTTTTGATTACAGACGATCGAGAACGAAGCCGATGAGCGTCGATTACAAGGATACCATCCGCCTGCCCAGGACGGATTTCCCCATGAAGGCGGGGCTCCCCCAGAAGGAGCCGTTGCTGCTGGAGCGCTGGGAGAAGATGGGCCTCGAGGCGCGCCTGCGCAAAGAGTCGAAGGGGCGGGAAAAGTTCATCCTGCATGACGGTCCGCCCTATGCGAACGGCCATCTGCATATCGGCCACGCGCTGAACAAGATCCTCAAGGATGTCATCAACCGCTCGCAGCAGATGATGGGCAATGACGCCCATTACGTCCCGGGCTGGGATTGCCACGGCCTGCCGATCGAATGGAAGATCGAGGAGAAGTACCGCGCCGCCGGCAAGGACAAGGACGACGTGCCGATCGTCGAATTCCGCAAGGAATGCCGCGAATTCGCCGCTCACTGGATCGACGTTCAACGCGAGGAATTCAAACGCCTCGGCATCGCTGGCGACTGGGACAATCCCTACACCACCATGGCTTTTGCCGCCGAGGCGCAGATCGCCCGCGAGATCGGCAAGTTCCTGATGAATGGCGGGCTCTTCAAGGGCTCCAAGCCGGTGATGTGGTCGGTGGTCGAAAAGACCGCCCTGGCCGAGGCCGAGGTCGAATATCACGACCATACCTCGACCACGGTGCATGTGCGCTTCCCCGTGGCCAAGGCGTCGCAGCCGGCGCTGGAAGGCGCCGGCGTGGTGATCTGGACCACGACCCCCTGGACCATGCCCGGCAACCGCGCCGTCGCCTATGGCGAGGACATCGATTACGTGGTCGAGCAGGTTACCGGCCGCGCCGACGAGTGCGCCCTGAAGGAAGGCGACCGGTTTGTGGTCGCGCGCACGCTGCTGGATGCTTATCGCGAGGTCACGGGTGTAGCCGCCTCGGAAAACGTCGCCACCTTGAAGGGCGTCGACCTCGCCGGAACCGTCTGCAAGCATCCGCTCAACGGCAAGGGCTACGATTTCGACGTGCGCCTTTTGCCCGGCGACTTCGTCAGCGACGAGGACGGCACAGGCTTCGTCCATATCGCGCCGGGCCATGGCGCGGACGATTATGTGCTGGGCATGGCGAACGGCGTTGAGGTTCCCCAGACCGTCGGCGAGGATGGCAGCTATTACGACCATGTGCCGCTGTTCGCGGGGCTGGCGGTCTATACCCAGGAAGGCAAGACCGGCCCGGCCAACAAGGCGGTCGTTGAGGCCCTGCGCGAATCAGGCAATCTGCTGGCCACCGGCAAGCTGCGCCACAGCTATCCGCACAGTTGGCGATCCAAGGCGCCGCTGATCTTCCGCAACACCGCGCAGTGGTTCATCTCGATGGAGACGAACGATCTGCGGGCCAAGGCGTTGGCCGCCATCGATGAAACCAAATT
Organism: uncultured bacterium; assembly: GCA_965603635.1. GTDB lineage: Bacteria > Pseudomonadota > Alphaproteobacteria > UBA8366 > JADFVY01 > JADFVY01. Next base: position 7,470 of record CBFDDT010000056.1, read on the forward strand.
CTATCCGCCGGCCGGCCGCACGCGGCTCTACTCGATGATCGAACAAAGGCCCGACTGGTGCATCTCGCGCCAGCGCGCCTGGGGCGTGCCGATCCCGGTTTTCGTGGAAAAGGCGAGCGGCGAGCCGCTGCGCGACCAGGATGTCGTCGATCGCATCGCCGAAGCCTTCGAGGCCGAGGGCGCCGACGCATGGTTCGCGCGCGACCCCGCCGATTTTCTTGGCCCCGATCGCAATCCAGGCGATTACGAGCAAGTAACCGACGTGGTCGACGTCTGGTTCGATTCGGGCTCTACCCACGCCTTCGTTCTGGAAGCGCGCGAAGATCTGCAATGGCCGGCGACGCTGTATCTGGAAGGCTCCGACCAGCATCGCGGCTGGTTCCATTCCTCGCTGCTGGAATCCTGCGGCACGCGTGGCCGCGCGCCCTACGAAGGCGTGCTGACCCACGGTTTCATCCTGTCCGAGGATAACCGCAAGATGTCCAAGTCGATGGGCAACGACCTGTCACCAATCGACATCTCCAACCAGTCGGGCGCTGAAACCCTCCGCCTGTGGGTAGTCTCGTCCACATACACCGAAGACCTGACCTTCGGGCCGGAGATCATCAAGCGGCTGATAGACGTATACCGGCGGCTGCGCAATACCATGCGCTACCTGCTGGGCAATTTGAACGAATTCGACGAGTCCGAACGGGTCAAGCCCGCCGAGATGCCGGAACTGGAGCGCTGGGCGCTGCACAGGCTGTGGGAGCTCGACGCGCTGGTCCGCCATAACTGCGGAGAATACGATTTCCAGAGGATTTTCCGGGAACTGCATGATTTCTGCGCCGTCGATCTGTCGGCCTTCTATTTCGACATCCGCAAGGACAGCCTCTACTGCGATTCGGTCGGCGACATGCGCCGGCGCGCCGTGCGCACGGTACTGAACGAGTTGTTCTCATGCCTCACTGCCTGGCTGGCGCCGATCCTGTGTTTTACGGCCGAGGAGGCCTGGCTGACACGCAATCCCGGCGACGAAGAAAGTGTGCACCTACGCACATTCCCGGAGGTGCCAGCAAGCTGGCGCAATGATGAACTGGCCGCCAAATGGGAAAATATCCGCCGCGTCCGCCGCGTGGTAACCGGCGCGCTGGAAGTGGAACGGGCCGAAAAACGAATCGGTTCGTCCCTGCAAGCGGCCCCGAAGGTTTATGTAACCGCCGACTACAAGGCGGCGCTGGAAGGGCTCGATTTGGCTGAAATCGCCATCACCTCGGACGTGGAACTGATCGAGGGAGACGTTCCAGAAGGCGCCTTCACTCTGGAGGATGTGCCTGGCGTGGGTGTCGTGCCGGCGCCCGCCGAGGGCGAGAAATGCGAGCGTTGCTGGCGGATTCTGCCAGAAGTCGGCGCCAATGCGGAGGCACCGGGCACCTGCGTTCGCTGCGCCGATGCGGTCGTGGCCAGCCACGCGGCGGCGGAATAGGCGAGATCACACTTGTCGGAACCCAAAAAACAGCAAGCGCCCGAAACGGGCGGCAATGGCCTGCTGGACAGGCTGGGTTCCAGGCTGTTCGGACAGGGGCTGAGCCTGGCCACGCTAATTCTGGTGCTGGACCAGATCAGCAAGTGGATAATCCTGAATATCGTCATGGTCCCGCCGCGGACCATTCCGGTGTTTCCGTCCTTCAACCTGACACTGGTCTATAATCCGGGCGTATCCTTCGGTCAGATGGACTGGCTGGGGCCGTGGGCCCTGTCGGCGCTGGCGCTGGCGATTTCGGCGGCGCTGGTCGTCTGGCTGCGCAAGGCCGAGACGCGCCTGCTGGCCATGGCGCTGGGCATTATCATCGGTGGCGCGATCGGCAATGTGATCGATCGGATACGTTTCAAAGCGGTAGTAGATTTCCTGGATTTCTATATACCGGGCACCGGCTGGCCGCACTGGCCCGCCTTCAATGTCGCCGATTCCGCGATTGTCGTGGGGGTCGGGTTAATCATACTTGACGGGTTAATTGCCGAACGCGCAAAAAACGCGTAAAATAGCAGATTGAACCATTAGGAAGTGTTGAGGAATATGTCCATGAAGAGGGCAATCATGTTTGCCGCCGCTGCTTTGCTGCTAACTGGCTGCGGTGAAGCAGGCCGTATTTTCGGATTCGAGCGTGGCGGACCCGACGAGTTTACCGTCGTCAGCAATCCACCGCTTAGCGTACCGCCGCAGGTGACGCTCCGTCCACCCGAAGAGGGTGTGGCCAGATCCAACCGCGAGCACAGCAACAGCCAGGCGCGCGACAGCCTGCTGGCGTCCGGTGGCGATTCGGCCGGATCAGCGGGAACCCTGGTCACCGACAAGGGCTCCGAGCCCTATGACGGCGGGTCCCTGCCTCCACTTCCAAAAGCAGGCTCTTCGCCCTGGTACCAGCCGCAAACAGCCGCGGTCAGTCCGGCCACGCCCGGCGACGGGCAAACCACGGCCACGCCCGGTAACGGGCAGACCACGGCCGGGTATGGCGCTTATCCCCAGACCTCAACGCCGCCAACGCCCCAGTACGGCACGCCGGGCATACCCATTCGCTACGGCGAGCAGAGCCCGCCCAGCACCGGCGAGGCCGCGTTGGCTCTGCGGGTGACCTCCTATTACGGCGTCGAGCCGGATATCAGGCGCAAGGTAAACGCGGATTCGGCGCAACTGGCCCTGGAGCATGAGAAATTCCTGGATATGGTGCTATTCTGGCTGGATCCGGAACCGGTCGGGACAGCGCTGGACGCCAATGCGGAATCCCGCCGACTGCGCGAGAACGACGCGCTGGGCAAACCAGTGAATGCCGGCGAGGCGCCGGTGATGGCTCGCACGAAGAGTGGGATCAGCAGCCTGTTCTAAGAGTCTTGCGGGGTTGGTCTTGCGGTTCCCGCCGCGCACCCCATTTCATAACATCGGACAGTTCTTCTTCGATCCATATCGACTCGAGGTTTGTATGACGCCGTCAATTGCTACTGGCTTGCGCGCCGCCGCCTTGGCCGCGGTTATTGCTTTTACGTTTTCGCCACCGGCCCACGCCAAGATTTTCTCGCCCGACAGCTTCACGCTGGCTAACGGCATGCAGGTGGTGGTGGTCAGCAACCACCGCGCCCCCGTCGTCACACATATGATCTGGTACCGGTCCGGCGCAATGGATCAGGCGGCGGGCCGTACCGGCGCCGCGCATCTGCTGGAACATCTGATGTTCAAGGGCACCGAGGCCCACCCCGATGGTGCGTTCTCGCAAATCGTGGCGCGCAATGGCGGGCGCGAAAACGCCTTCACCAGCCAGGATTTTACCGGCTATTTCCAGTCCGTCGCCGCCGACCGGCTGGAAATGATGATGGAACTGGAAGCCGACCGCATGGTCAATCTGGTGATGTCGCAGAAAGATATCGACACCGAGCGCGAAGTCGTGCGCGAGGAACGCCGCTCGCGGACCGACAACAACCCCGGCAGCCGCCTGAATGAGCAGGCCACCGCCGCCTTCTTCATGAACCATCCCTACGGCAACCCGGTAATCGGCTGGGACCATGAAATCCAGGCGCTGACCCGTGACGATCTGATGGGCTACTATCGGTCCTGGTACGCGCCCAACAATGCAATCCTGGTGGTCGTCGGCGATGTTACGGTGGATCAGGTCCGGCCACTGGCGGAAAAATATTACGGCGCCATTCCGGCGCGCGACCTGCCGGCCCGCATTGATTGGAGCGAACCTCCGGCGACTGCGGCGCAGCGCATAACGCTTGCCGATCCGCAGGTTCGCCAGCCAAGCTGGACACGACAATACCGCGCGCCCGGTTATGTTTATGGCGACAGCGAACATGCCTATCCGCTGGAGGTGCTGGCCGATATCCTGGGCGGCGGGACCACCAGCCGCTTTTATCGCAGCCTCGTGGTCGAGCAGAAAATCGCCGCCGGCGCCGGCGTCTGGTACAATCCGACTTCCCGCGGGCCAACCAGCCTCGGTTTTTACGGCACGCCATTGCCCGGTGGGGAGTTGGGCCCGATCGAGGCGGCCGTCGAGGCCGAAATCGAAAAACTGCTGCGCGACGGCGTAACCGAGGACGAGGTAAAGCGGTCTATCGCACGGCTTCAGGCCGAGGCGATCTATGCCCGCGACTCGCTGCGCGCGCCGGCCCAGGTGTTGGGCGGCGGTCTGGTGGCCGGCATGACCGTGGAGGAAATCGAGGCCTGGCCCGAGCAGATCGGCACGGTCACCGCCAAGGACGTCAATGCGGCGGCGCGCGCTGTTCTGTCGGGCGACGCTTCCATAACCACACTGCTGCTTCCCAAGAGCACCGCGCCCGAAAAGGGAGACGGTTGATGACGAGGTTCCTTCGGGGCGCCCTGCCCGCTTTTTTTCTGGTGCTCGCCGCATGCGCGGTTTTAGCACCCCGTCCGGCGGCGGCCGTAACTGTCGAGCGCGTGGAAAGCCCCGGCGGGATCGTCGCCTGGCTGGTGCAAGACAACATGGTGCCGCTGGTATCCATCGAATTTTCCTTCCGTGGCGGAGCGGCGCTGGACCCGGCCGGCAAGACTGGTCTGGCCGATATGACGACCAGCCTGATGGACGAGGGCGCGGGCGACATGGACAGTCAGGCCTTCCAGCAAAAACTCAGCGACCTGGCGATCTCGATCAGCTTCAGCGCCGGCATGGACACCATCCGGGGCAGCCTGAAAACCCTGAACACCACGCGCGACGAGGCGGTCGATCTGTTGGCCCTGGCGCTGACGAAACCTCGCTTCGACGAGGACGCGGTTGAACGCATCCGCCAGCAGATCCTGGCCGGGCTGGCGCGCCAGTCCACCGACCCCCAGAGCATCGCCGGGCGCGTCTGGTGGAAGGCCGTGTTCCCGGACCATTCCTATGGCCTGCCATCGGGAGGCACGACCGAAACAATCCCCGCGATTGCCGCCGACGATATGCGACGGCTTGTTTCCGAACGTTTCGCCCGCGATCAGTTGATCGTTGGCGTGGTGGGCGACATAACGCCCGAGGAACTGGGCCCGCTGCTGGACCGCGCCTTCGGCGGCCTGCCGGCCAAGGGAAGCCCCTTCACCCTGGACGAGCCCGAACTCCAGGCGGCCGGCCAGACTTTCGTCGTGGATGCCGACGTGCCGCAAAGCGTGGTGCTGTTCGGCCACGGCGGCGTCAAACGCGACGATCCCGATTACTACATCGCCTACACAATGAATTATATCCTCGGCGGCGGCGGTTTTGCCTCGCGGCTATACGAGGAAGTGCGCGAAAAACGCGGCTTGGCCTATTCGGTATACAGCTACATGACCCCGCTTAACGCCGCCGGTATCTATTCGGGTGGCGTTTCCACCGCCAATGCGCGGGTCGGCGAATCGATCGATGTCATTCGCGCCGAATGGGCGCGCATGCGCGACAAGGGCGTCACCGAAGAAGAATTAAAAGACGCCAAGACCTACCTCACCGGCTCGTTCCCGCTGCGATTTACCAGCACCAACAGCATCGCCCGCATGCTGGTCGGCATGCAGTACAACGACCTCGGCATCGACTATCTGGAAAAGCGGAACAACTTCGTCGAGACGGCAACCCTGGAAGACATCCAGCGCGTCGCCAGGCGGCTGCTGAATCCCGATGACCTGACCATCGTCATCGTCGGCAAGCCCGAGGGCGTGAAACCCACGGCAGAGGCGCCGGAAATCGGGGGATAACACACCATCCGCACCGCCGTTCGATATGAGTAATGCGACCGGGGGAAAACAACCGGGCTTACCGCGCCACCGGCTGATCGGCTTGGCCGCGGGGCCACTGGTCGCGGCAGTCCTGCTGATCGCACCGCCGCCCGAGGGGCTTTCGCCGGAGGGCTGGCGCACTGCCGCGGTCGGCATCTGGATGGCCATCTGGTGGATGACCGAGGCCCTGCCGCTGGCCGTCACGGCCTTGCTGCCGCTGATCCTGTTCCCGGTGCTTAGCGTTCATGGCCTGCCTGAAACCGCCCCATCCTATGCCCATCCCCTGATCTTCCTGTTCCTCGGCGGTTTTCTGCTGGCTCGCGCGCTGCATGTCTGGCGTCTGGACGAGCGGATTGCGCTGACTGTCCTTCGTTTTTCCGGCTCCAGCCCGCGCGCCATGATCGCCGGCGTCATGGCCGTTACCGCCTTTCTCAGCATGTGGGTCAGCAACACGGCGACCACCATGGTGATGCTGCCGATCGGCCTTTCGATCGTCGCCACCTTCATGAAACAGGGCGAGGAACAGGCGGCCGAGATCGCCCCGGCCCTGCTGCTGGGCATAGCCTATTCCGCGACCATCGGCGGCATGGGCACGATTATCGGCACCCCGCCCAATGCGCTGTTCGCCGCCTTCATGTCGGATTCCTACGGCATCGAGATCGGATTCTTGAGGTGGATGCTGATCGGCGTGCCGCTGGTAATGCTGCTGCTGCCGATCGCCTGGCTGCTGCTTACCCGCCTGGCCTTCCGCGTCGGCGGAGTGGATTCCGCCCATACCGCCAATACGGTGGCGGAAAAGCTCTCCGCGCTCGGCCCCATCTCTCGCGGCGACCGGATGGTGGCAGGCCTGATGCTGGTCGTCGCTGCCGGCTGGATATTCCGGCCGTTGCTGGAGCAGGCGATGCCCTGGCTGCATCTGTCGGACGCCGGTATCGCGATCACCGGCGCGGCGCTCTTGTTCCTGCTGCCGGCGGACCTGAAAAGCGGCCGGTTTCTGTTGACCTGGAATGAGGCCGCGCTGATCCGCTGGGACGTGCTGATCCTGTTCGGCGGCGGGCTGGCGCTGGCTGCGGCGATCGGCGACACCGACCTGGCGGCATGGATCGGCGCGCAGCTGGGCGGTCTGCATGCCCTGCCCCTGTTCCTTTTGCTGCTGACGGTCGGTGCGGTGATCGTCTTCGTCGGCGAACTGGCCAGCAATACGGCGATGGCGGCGGTCTTCCTGCCGGTCGCCGGCGCCACCGCGATCGGCATGGGCGAGCCCGCCTTCATGCTGACCCTGCCGGTCGCGCTCTTCGCCACGCTGGGCTTCATGCTGCCGGTCGCGACCCCGCCCAACGCCATCGTCTTCGGCAGCGACGCCATCGAGATCAAGCATATGCTGCGCGCCGGCGCGATCCTTGATGTCGTCGGCATCCTGGTCGTCGCCCTGGCGATCATGACGCTGGGCCAGTGGGTTCTGTCGCCGGGTTGAGGCGCCGCCGCCCTACCCCGCCGCCATGCAGCCCCCTCCACCGAGGGTGACGTTGCGGGACGTTGCCCACTCCTCGCCCAGTTCGTTCAAGACATCGTCGCCGAGGAATTGTTGGGCCATGCCGAACAGCACCATTTCCTCCTTGCGGAAATGGCCGCTGGCCAGCTCCAGCAACCGGCCGATCAGGGACTTAAGGGAAACAAGGTCGGTTTCCCCCCGCGCGGCCGCCAGCAAATCGTCAATTCCGTGATGTTCGGAACGCATGACGGCGAGCGGCCCCATCTGGCCCAGGTGAGGATCGAGGCGCGGGAACAGCAACTCCTCCTCTATCCTGGCATGGGCGAGCAAAAGCCGATCCACCACGGCGACGGCGGCGCGGATTTCGGCGACGTCGTTGCTCGTCACCGCCGTATTACGCAGATGGCCGAACAGATCATAGAGAACGGCATGTTCGCCCAGCAGGGCATCGGTGATTTTCATGGCAGTTACCCTCTTCCTTATCGGTGCCGGTCAAAGGTAGAGGGCGAACCCGGCAGGCATCATTGACGGTAGTCAAGACAGGCGAGGAAGAAAGCAGCCGCCAGTTATACCGGGAACGACTGGATGGTTTCAGATTGGCGGCGGTTAGAGTTTTTAAAGGTTGACCGGCTCCGGCCCACTCCACGCAAGTGGGAAAAGCTTTATTCCGCCAGGGTACGGAGCCCTATATCCACGTTCGCCACATGTCCCGCGAGCCACGCCTCCAGGCAGGCGCGCAGGCTGGTGTCGCAGTCCGTGCACTGGCCGTCCTCATAGGCTTCCATCATGAAGCGGATCCGGTCCAGCAGTTGTTCGTGGTCGGCCTTGTGGGCATCGTAGAAAGCATATTTCTTCTCGCGCATGATGCTTTCCTCGAGGGCGAAATGCGCCGATGCCTTGGCGTGGAGCGTGCCGAACAGATCGGAGACCGAGGACTCGGCACGGTCATGGCTATCGCAAATCTCCTCCATCACCCCGACAAGCTTGCGATGCTCGTAATCCAGGCTGTCGATACCGGTATTGAGTTTGTCTTTCAAGCTGCTCAGCGACATGGGTGTTTCCCCGTATGGCTGTGTTTCGGCTTTGACATGCGTTTTACACATAAATCATACCATTTCGACGGCGGAATCACAAGAAACCGGCATTCCTGGTGATGCATCGGTTTGAAATTCCGCCGAAACCACGCCCGGAACGTCCGCTATTCAGCAAATTATGTCCGCTGTCCGCCCAACGGCGGACCTCGGCGCATGGCCATCGGCAGGACTGCAGTTGACCCTAAGCGGTCATTCGCAATCTTTCTGATGCAACTGTTCATTTGCCAAATATCAGCCATTGAGAACGCAAAACGTGTAATGTTGCCCTGGTACTATGCGCTGGAATATGATGAGTCTCAGGTGGGGCTCGATCGTAAGCGCCCGATAGCTCCGGCTTGGGAATACGTTTCGGCGCCCATGCCTGGCCGTTCTTGGCGCGCCCGATGCCAGTAGAAACTTATTGACCTGCGTCAACGCAAATAGGACGGCAGCCCCATATCATTTTGCCAGTGTTGGCCGCGGGAGTAGAACGATGCCGGCGGCGGAAAACATCGTTCCCACGAAGTACTGGCGCCGTCTGGAAGACGGACGGGTGCAGTGCGATCTGTGCCCACGCGAATGCAAGCTGCGTGAGGGACAGGCCGGCCTGTGCTTCGTGCGCGCCCGCCGGGGCGGCGAGATTGTGCTCACGACCTGGGGGCGGTCCAGCGGCTATTGCGTTGACCCCATCGAAAAGAAACCATTGTTCCATTTCCTGCCGGGCACGCCGGTTCTTTCTTTCGGTACGGCCGGCTGCAACCTCGCTTGCCGGTTCTGTCAGAACTGGGATATCAGCAAGGCACGCGACGACGACGTGCTGGCCGACAGCGCAAGGCCGGAAACCATAGCCAACGCCGCGCGGGACCTCGGCTGCGCCAGCGTCGCCTTCACCTATAACGATCCGATCGTCTTCCATGAATACGCCATCGACGTGGCCGTGGCCTGCCATGAGCGCGGCATCCGCACGGTCGCTGTTTCCTCGGGCTATGTGAACCCGGAGCCGCGCGCCGAGTTCTACCGCCACATCGACGCGGTGAATGTGGATTTGAAGGCTTTCACCGAGCGCTTCTACCGCCGAATCTGCTCGGCCGCGCTCGCCCCGGTGCTGGACACGCTTCGCTATATCCGGCACGAAACCGATGTCTGGCTGGAACTCACCACACTCCTGATTCCCGGCGAAAACGATTCCGATGGCGAAATCGAAGAAATGGCGCGCTGGGTGTTCGACAATCTGGGGCCTGAGGTGCCGATGCACTTCACCGCCTTCTACCCGGCCTGGAAGATGCTCGACAGACCGCCCACCCCACCCGCCACGCTGCGGCACGCCCGGGGCATCGCCCTCAATGCGGGAATGCGGTACGTCTATACCGGCAATGTCCATGACCCAGAGGGAGAGAGTACCTGGTGCCACGAATGCGGCGGACTCCTGATTGGCCGCAGCGGTTACCGCATCGGCGAGTGGAACCTGACGGAAGAGGCTTGCTGCGGCAGCTGCAAGGCGCCCGTCGCCGGCCGGTTCGAGGGCGCACCGGGCGACTGGGGGCCACGTAGCCTGCCGGTGCGGCTCCGAGAATGGGAAGGGCGTTCTTCGGCCGGGACCGGATGAAACCGGCTGGAATTACGAGTTGGCCATGTTCGATTTCATTTGGGGAAACCCTGTTTCGCGCTTTCTTGTCACGCTGGGGATCGTGCTGATCCTGGCCGGGATCGTCTGGCCGTTCCTGCAGCGCATGGGGATCGGGCGCCTGCCAAGCGATATCGTCGTGGAGCGCGAAGGTTTCCGCTTCTACTTCCCCATCGTCACCTCGATTCTGCTCAGCCTGATTCTGACCTTGATTCTCTGGTTCATCAACCGATGAAGGATATGCGAAAAGCGGCTGCCGAATATCTCGCGCGCGGCTGGGCCGTTGTGCCCATAGCCGCCGGCGGCAAGCACCCGCTGGTACGCTGGCAGCCGTTCCAGGAAAGGATGCCGACCGATAAGGAGCTGGATGAATGGTATGGCCGCTGGCCCGATGCCGGGGTCGGCATCGTGACCGGGGCGGTCTCGAGCCTCGTGGTGCTGGATGTCGACCCGCGCCATGGCGGCGACGACAGCCTGAGGGCGGTGGAGCGCGAACACGGGCCGCTGCCCCATACGATCGAGGCGATCACCGGCGGCGGTGGCCGTCACCTGTATTTCACTTATCCAAGAGAGGAATTGCGGAACAGGGCGGCTCTGGCGCCCGGCATCGATCTGCGGGCCGAGGGCGGGCTGGTCGTCGCCCCGCCGTCATTGCATGCCTCGGGCAGGCGCTATGAGTGGGAGGTTTCGCATCATCCCGACGAGACGGAACTCGCGGCCATGCCGGGCTGGCTATTGCAACTCGCCCGTGGCGAGGCGCCCGGTCGCGGGCATCCCGTCGCATACTGGCGCGGACTCGTCGAAAATGGCGTGGCGGAGGGGGAGCGGAATTCCACCATCGCCTCGCTGACCGGCCATCTGCTGTGGCACGGCGTCGACAAACGGGTCGCGCTGGAACTGCTGCTTGCGTGGAACCGGCTGCGCTGCCGTCCACCGTTGGAGGACGAAGAGGTCGCCGCGACGGTCGACAGCATCGCCCGAACCCATGCGCGCCACCGCGGTGACGGTGGCGCGCCGGGTTAGGCCATATCCGCGAATTTCGCACTGTCCGGCGAAAGGGTCAGGCGGCCTTCTTGCTGCCGGTCTTGCCCACCTTCTTGCCGGCCTTCGGCTTGCGCAAATGGCCCAGCCCCATGTCGTGGGCCATGCGGATGCGCTTTTCGCGGTATTTGGGGGCGACCATCGGATAGTCCGCCGGCAGGCCCCATTTTTCGCGGTATTCCTCGGGGCTTATGCCGTAGGACGCGCGCAGATGCCCTTTCAGCATCTTGAAACGCCGGCCGTCCTCTAGGCAGACGATATAGTCCGGCGTCACCGACATCTCGATCGGTACCGCCGGCTGCTGGCCTTGGGCGGCCGGCAGTGCATGGGCCGGTGCTTCCTTGCCAGTTAGCGAACGGTAGGCCGCGCGCAAGGCCCCAAGCGCATGCTCGGTCGTGCCGATCGCCATGCCCAGCCCCTTCGCGGCGAGACTCTGCGGGAATTTTATTTTTTGTATTGTCATGTTTTCTTACCTGTATCTCTTCGAACTCAGGAACGTTTCAGGAACGTATATTACAGATAGCTAAGAAAAACAGCTTTTCAAGAGGCGCCATGACCCTTCCAGCTGATGTCGTGGTTCTGGCAGAACAGGCAGCGCATGTTGCACCATGAGAAGAAGACCGTGCCCGACCCGTGTGTGCCGACGAGGCAGTCCTCCTCGCCGTGGCGCGGCCCGTTGGAATAGACGACGGCGTTCTCGCCGGTGCGGCACACCGCGCCGCGGATGCCCTCCAAGCGGTTCACATGGCAGTACGGGCGCGCAGATCCAAACAGTATCGCCGCATTGAGGGTGGGCTTCTTAACAAGGAGCTGATAGGCATGTGGCGGGAATCACATATGGTCCGTACAGAGCAATTTAGAGAACCAGGAAATTGAGACATATGGGGGATGAAGCCACGAACGTCTTGCACCTCGACCGTGCTCGCGACAAGCGAGACGACAAGCTGCGCGCAGCCATAGTTGACGAAACGCTTGAGCTTGCCAGCCGGGAAATTGATAGGATTGCGGGCGATCTCAGGGCGGATCCCCACGACGTTTGCTGTTCGCTCATGCTGGCCCTTTTGAGGCGCATTGCCAGAGAAGGCGATAATCCTTACGACGCCCTAGATTGGGCTGCCGACGCGCTCGGGCTCCTGAATGAAGCAAAGGAATTCCAGCCCAGCGCAAAACCGGATCAGTGATCCCTACTAAACCTGGCTGGCTTGGCGTGATTCTAAGGAAATTTCCATATAGCCGAATTTGAAAGATTTCGGACTTCTAACGCTCGTTCTTATGGCCGCTGTTGGCTAGAACCGGTAGTTCCGGGCCACCTTCTCATACGACCGCTTACGGGCGGTAGGCGGACATTTCTAGCTTCAATGTCTGCTCTACACCGCATAACGGACCAAGTATGGGGGGCGTCTGACTTCCGGGTTTGACCCTGAGCGGACTCCGAAACAATGGGAAAACGTTGGACGATCCACACGCTCAGGGAAGCAACCAGACGACATATGAAAAATGCATGACGCGTTGAGCCCGAAGCCTCGATGTGGGACAAGTTGGCATGACCGATCAAATCGCAAACACATCTGACGCAGTCTCTCCTTCGGAATTGGCACAGGTTCCAGAGTTGCTGTTGCTACGCCATGGCGAAACACAATGGAACCGCGCGTGGCGTTACCAGGGCCAGCAGGATTCACCCCTGAGCTTAATGGGGATCGGCCAGGTCAGGGCTATTGCGCACACCTTGCGCTCGCGCTCGCGCATCGGCGATCCTGCTCGCTATCAGCTGTGGTCCAGTCCTTTGACCCGAACCCGCCAGTCGGTTTCGATCCTATGTGAAGAACTCGGCCTCTCTTATGACCGCGTTCGCTTTGATGACCGTCTGATGGAACGGTCCTACGGTCGCTGGGAAGGGCTCACCCTTGACGAAATATCCGCAAGATACCCCGAGGATGTGGCACTGGAGCGGGAAGACCGTTGGAACTTTGCTATTCCGGAAGGCGGCGAGAGTTTTGCCGACGTGGCGAAACGTTTGCGGGTTTGGTTGAGCGAGTTGCCAGCGACCCAGCCCGTTATCGTTATGGCGCATGGCGGTTCTGGACGTGTTCTGCGTGGACTTTGCGAAGGCCTCAGCCCGGACGGCGTTTTCGCCTGCAACGACCCGCAAACCACAACTTACCTCATCTCAAACGGGACCTCTACAACCCTATTTGCCGATAAAGACCACTTACGGCAATTCGGCTGCAAGGGGGCCGGGTTGCGCGTCAGGATCTGACAGGCTGAAAATCATTTTGACTGTCTGGGTTTGGCTGTCTTTGCCCGTTTCGCGCCCTCTTCCGGGATGTCTGAAAGATGTCGCTAACCAGACCTACCGGGAATGTGCGCCGATGGTCCGGAGGTGACCCGAAGCAGGCATCGCAGGCAACACTCATCCGACGTTAGCGGACCCCCGAA
>CBFDDT010000057.1:0-20640 GCA_965603635.1 uncultured bacterium
CTTCACCGTCAACCCTTCCACCGTCGTGGAAGGCGTGGACGCCACCATCCAGCTACCGCCCTCGGCAGCCTTTGCCTCGAAAACGGCACTCAGCGCGACCATGGCCACGGCGATCAATGCGATTTCTCCGCCCCCGCGGGCCAAAGTTGAAATACGAACGGGGCTGGACATGGCAACCTCCTGCTTCTTGCACGAATCACCCGCAATATGCGGATTTTTATTAAATTTCAATTACAACCATACGTGAAAATTAACGATTTAGTAAGAAACAGACGCCTCTCAAAGGGCATGCCGCGCGCAGGCACGCGGACAAAAAGAAACCGGCGGCCCGAATTAACGGACCACCGGTTCTTGGCGGTTCAACCGTCCGCTCACTCAGAGGCGATCGGCCAAGGGATACAGAACCGTATTTTCCTTCTGCACGCGCTCGCCAAGCGCCTCGAATACACCCTGGCTATCCGCAATGAAGCCCGCGGCGTCGGCGCGGATTTTTTGGGCGCCATTCCATTTGGCGTAATAGCCCGTGAATGCTTCCTTCATGCCGCCCATTTCATCCTGATACCGCTTGGCGGTGGACACCGCCTCGCCGTCGCCAGACTCAATCATTTTGGGATAAAGGCCGTAATCCTCGGCCGCCAGATGAACCAGCAGCTTGCCGGCAAGTTTGGTAAGCATTTCGCTGGTATCGGTCGCCGCGCCATTGGCGAGTGCGGTTTCGTCAAGATTTCCAGCAATAGCCTGGATCAGTTCCACCAGTTCGGCATGCTGTTTTCTATAGATTGCAGTAGCAGACATTGTTTTTCTCCAACTTCTCTTTTCCGCCGTGTAACCGGCTCAGATATTTTTGGCCAACGGATAGAGCTCCGTGCTCTCCCTTTGGATATGGCTGGTAAGTGATTCGACGATGGCTTTACCCTCGGCAACGAAATCGACCGGCTGTTCCTTTACGGAAATGGGTGAACTCCATTTCAAAAAAAACATCTCGATACTCGACTTCAGATCTCCTGTTTCGCCTTGAAACCTATCCACTGTTTCCGAGGCGCCGGGCTGGCCGGAAGCCAGCAATTCGGGGTATAAAGTTTCTTTTTCCGATTCGAAATGAACACTCAACATCCCAACCAGCCGGCTTACGTAGGCGCATATCTCAAGGGCGGCGCCATCCGAAATCTGCTGAGGATCGAGTTTGCCGGAAATCGCGCCGAGCACTTCGCCGATCTCGGCATTCTTACGTTGGTAGGTATCCATATTTAACATGTTATTCCTCCTTACCACGATACAACCGTATGGAATGAACCTATTATTGGTATTCTTAAATAGTAAAGAATTCGTTCGCAGCCCCCAAAACAACCTGTTTCGGAATGATTGCGTTTACCGCATTTAAAGGCCGGGCGGGCCATAACGGGCCATGCTCCACCGCCTGCCCTACCCGCTGAACCGCCTTTTCGATTGGCAACGCCGGCGCTTTTTCCGCGAGGAGGAATGGCGCGTGGCCGGCCCGGCGAGTCCGGAGACCTTCACGCAAGCCATCGAGGAAGAGGCCGACAACAGGCTGCCGCTTTTAATGACCCTGCCGAAGTTCCGCTTCAACAGGGCCTTCGTGGGCCGCATCCGCGACGAACGCATCGCGCTGAAACACCGAACCCGCCCGCTGATCTGGCCGATCGGCCCGGGTTCCTATTATTTTTCCGGAACATTGACCGGCCTTCCCGATGGTGGCATGGCGGTACGGGGCGCCTACAAATTGCGCCCAACACTGGCAATCATGTACTACGTTTATCTGACGTTGGGTTTCGGCTTTCTGGGGCTGTCGATACTGGCCACGCTTGGTGGAGCCGCCGCCTGGGCCGCGCTGGACGGTATCAACTCTGTCATATTGCTGGCCGGTCTGAAGATGCTGGCGGTTTCGGCCGGGTATCTGGCGTTGGGCTGGGGCCACATCATGTTCGAAAAATGGCTGGACGGACGCAACCGCCATGCCGTGCGGGCGCTGCTGGAACGGGCCGTGGGCAAGGTCTGACTACGCGACCTTTTTCCGGAAAATAACGGAGAAATTGTTGGCCGGCATCGCGACCGTGTTTTCCAGCGCCATCCCCCACCCACCGGCGGCGGCTTCCACATCCCCCATGTCGCGGATGCCCCAAGCCGGATTCCGGCCGCGCAGGGATTCGTCGAACGCCGCATTACTGGGCGCGGTGTGGCCGCCGTCGCGCTTGTAAGGGCCGTAGAGGTATAGTAATCCGCCCTCGCCCAGCAATCCGCCCGCCCCCTTCATCAGCCCCTCACAGGCCTCCCAAGGCGATATATGAATCATGTTGATGCAGACGATAAGGTCGAGTTCGCCGGCGACGGCGGCCGGCCAGTCGGCGTCCATGACATCGATATTCACCGGTGGCTGGAGATTGCCAAACCCAGACTCCGCGACCCAGGCGGCGATGCTGTCGCGCGCCGCCGCGTCCTGGTCGCTGGGTTGCCAGCCGATCCCGGGAAAGGCCTCGGCAAAGGCCGCGGCATGCTGCCCGGTGCCGCTGGCGATTTCCAGCGCCCGGCCCGTTTCCGGCAGTATCGCGCCCAGCACATCAAGAATAGGCACGGTATTGCGCGCCGCCGCCGGCGCATGGTGCTTCTGCGCGGCGCCGGTCTCGTCGCTGACCACGACCCGGTAAGGAGAGTGAGGCTTGTCGTTCAAATGGCTTATCCCTTCCCGCGGAATGATTTGTGCGGATGATCACCGAAGTCAAGCAACCCACGCCTTGCCTGCGCCGCGCATTGCCCTAATCTGTGTAGCTGACTGGGTTGGAGCGAATGCCGGACGGAAGCGAACATATATCGGTAAGGGTTGCGGAAAGCATCGCAGAAATTGGCGAGGCCGGGTGGGACGCCTGTGCGGGCGCCGACGACCCGTTCCTGTCATACGCGTTTCTAAGCGCGCTGGAGGAAGCCGGGTGCGTCTCGGCGGAAAGCGGCTGGCTGCCTCACCACCTGGCTGTCGAGGGGCCGGACGGCGCCGTCGCGGCCGTGGCGCCGCTCTATGTCAAAGGGCACAGCCAGGGCGAATATATCTTCGACTGGGGCTGGGCCGACGCCTATGAGCGCGCCGGCGGGCGCTATTATCCCAAGCTGCAATGCGCCGTGCCCTTCACGCCGGTGCCCGGCAGACGCCTGCTGGCGAAACCCGGACCAGGCGCGGCGGCGGGCGAGGCGGCGCTGGCGGCGGGCATGGCGGAACTTGCCGATCGCCATGGCCTGAGTTCCGTCCATGTCACATTCATGCCCGAAGACCAGGCGGAAAAATTAGCGGAACGCGGCTGGCTGGTCCGCCACGGCCTGCAGTACCACTGGCGCAATCACGACTATGGGGATTTCGACGATTTCCTGGCCACCATGATGAGCCGCAAGCGCAAGTCGGTCGCCAAGGAAAGACGGCGGGTCGCCGAGGCCGGCATCGCCACGCCAATCCTGTGCGGCGCCGACATCAAACCCCACCACTGGGATGCGTTTTACCGGTTCTATGTGGACACATACGACCGCAAATGGGGCTATCCATACCTGAACCGTGAATTTTTCGAGCTGCTAACGGAACGGCTGGGCGAGCGCGTTGTTCTGGTGATGGCGGAGCTGGACGGGCGGCTGATCGCCGGGGCCCTGAATCTGCGCGGGACCGATGCGCTGTACGGCCGAAACTGGGGCGCGGAGGGCGATTACCGGTTCCTGCATTTCGAGGCCTGCTATTACCGCGCCATCGATTTTGCCATCGAACATGGGCTTCAGCGCGTCGAGGCCGGCACCCAGGGCCCGCACAAGGTACAGCGCGGTTACGAGCCGGTCCGCACTTTCAGCGCCCACCTGATCCGCGACCCAGGCCTGCGCGAACCCGTCGCCGATTTCATCCGTCGGGAATCGCGGCAGGTAACTCACGAGTTGGAGGCCATGGCCGAAATGACGCCATATCGGCGCGGCGAGCGCTGACGTTATTTCTCCACTGAATTGCCCGCCGGGTGTCATGGGGCGGCCTTATTTCATTGTCATTCTCTCATCACTGCCAAGAACGCAAAGAGGCTCAGCGAGAGGATGATGAGGATAATACCAAGGCCCGCTGATAAAGACGCCGCCTGGCGGCGGATGAGCCCAGGCAGGTGGATGCTGGCCAGCTACATTGCCTTTTTCACCGTTGCCTTGCTGATCTTCGATGCAATGATTCTTCTGTCTCTCCTGCCCTGATCCACCATCGGGATCATAAAGGCGGTGGATTCTCTCCCCCACCGCCCCGGGCAAAAGGAAGGGCCGCCGCATCCCCCGCGACGGCCCTTTCTCGTTGTCTGGTCTCGTTGTCCGGATTTGACCGGGACAGTCCTTAAACTTCCACGGTCTCCTCGATTTTCTTCTTTCCTGGCTTCTCGGGCGGATAGCTGAGCTTCAGACCGCCGTCTTCCAGGTCGATCCGAACAAACCCGCCCTTGGCCAACTTGCCGAACAACAGTTCTTCGGCCAACGGTTTCTTGATGTGCTCCTGGATTACCCGGCTGAGCGGTCGGGCGCCGAAGGTAATGTCATAGCCCTTCTTGGCAAGCCAGTCGCGGGCTTCGTCCGAAAGCTCGATGAGCACGTTGCGGTCGGCTAACTGGACTTCCAGTTCCATCACAAACTTGTCGACCACGCGCGACACGGATTCCGGTTTCAAACTGTCAAAACCGATAACCGCATCCAGGCGGTTCCGGAACTCAGGCGTGAACATGCGATTGACGGCTTCGTGGTCGTCGCCGACGCGCGCTTCCCGGCCAAATCCCATGGCCGGTTTCGCCATATCCGCGGCGCCCGCATTGGTCGTCATTACCAGGACGACATTGCGGAAATCGATCGTCTTGCCGTTATGGTCCGTCAGTTTGCCGTGGTCCATCACCTGCAGCAGGATATTGAACAGATCCGGATGGGCCTTCTCGATTTCGTCCAGCAACAGCACCGAATGGGGATGCTGGTCGATGATGTCGGTCAGTAGCCCGCCTTGATCGAATCCGACATAGCCCGGCGGCGCGCCGATCAGGCGGCTGATGCTGTGGCGCTCCATATATTCCGACATATCGAACCGCTGCAACTCGACGCCCAGAATACGGGCCAACTGGCGCGTGACCTCGGTCTTGCCGACACCGGTGGGGCCGGAGAACAGATAGCTGCCAATCGGTTTTTCCGGTTCGCGAAGGCCCGCGCGCGACAGTTTGATCGCCGCCGACAGCGCTTCGATTGCCTTGTCCTGACCGAATACGACAGATTTCAAATCGCGATCCAGACTCTGCAGCGCCTTTGTATCGCTCTTCGAAACCGATTTCGGCGGGATACGGGCGATCTTGGCGACCACCGCCTCGACATCCTTGACCGAGATAGTCTTCTTGCGCCGGGCTTCGGGCAGCAGCATCTGCGCCGCGCCGACTTCGTCGATCACGTCGATTGCCTTGTCCGGCAGCTTGCGGTCATGGATATAGCGCGCCGACAGTTCGACAGCGGCGCGGATCGCCTCGCCGGTGTAGCGGACATTATGATGCTTTTCGTAGTAAGGTTTCAAACCCTTCAGGATTTTCACCGTGTCGTCGATCGTCGGCTCCACCACGTCGATTTTCTGGAAGCGCCGAACCAGCGCGCGGTCCTTCTCGAAGTGATTGCGGAATTCCTTGTATGTCGTCGAGCCGACGCAGCGCAGCGTGCCGCTGGCCAGCGAGGGCTTCAGCAGGTTGGACGCGTCCATTGCGCCGCCGCTGGTGGCGCCGGCGCCGATTACCGTGTGGATCTCGTCGATGAACAGGACCGCACCCTCCAGATCCTCCATCTCGCGCAGCACGGCCTTCAGCCGTTCCTCGAAATCGCCGCGATAGCGGGTGCCGGCCAGCAGCGCCCCCATATCCAGAGAATAAATCGTGGCGTTCTTCAAGACCTCCGGCACCTCGCCGTTGACGATGCGGCGCGCCAGGCCCTCGGCGATGGCGGTTTTGCCGACGCCGGGCTCGCCGACGTAAAGCGGATTGTTTTTCTGCCGGCGGCAGAGCACCTGGATCGTTCTGTCCACCTCATCGTGGCGGCCGATCAGCGGATCGATTTTGCCCTTGGCCGCCTTTTCGTTGAGATTGACGCAATAGGCGTCAAGCGCCTCGGTACCCTTGCGGTTTTGCCTGTCTTCCGAGGCTTCGTCGTCAACGCCCTCGACGCCGCGGGTAACGCTGAGACCGGGCTCCTTGGCGATGCCGTGGCTGATATAGTTGACCGCGTCGAAGCGCGTCATGTCCTGCTCCTGCAGGTAATAGACGGCATGGCTTTCGCGTTCGGCGAAGATGGCGACCAGCACATTGGCGCCCGTGACTTCCTCGCGGCTGGACGACTGGACATGGATGACCGCGCGCTGCATGGCGCGGTTGAAACTTTCCGTGGCCCGCGGTTCGGCCAGCGAGTCCGTGACAAGATATTCCAGATCGTGATCGAGATAGGAAAGCAGATCGTCGCGCAGCTTGTCGAGATCCACGCCGCAAGCGCGCAGAACTGAAACCGCGTCCCGATCCTCGGTCAATGACAACAGAAGATGTTCAAGTGTTGCAAACTCATGCCTGCGATCACTGGCGTGGGCCATGGCGCGGCGAAATGTTTCCTCTAGATTATTCGAAGGCACTCCGGTCATTCCTTTTCAAGCGTGCATTGCAGTGGATGTCCATTTTCCCGGGCCGAATCCATTACCAGGGTCACTTTCGTCTCGGCAACCTCGTATGTGAACACGCCACATATACCAACGCCCCGTTGATGGACATGCAACATGATTCGTGTCGCCTCTTCTATATTTTTACCGAAAAACCTTTCCAGCACGTCAACAACGAACTCCATTGGCGTATAATCGTCATTCAGCATGAGCACTTTGTACATCGAAGGCTTCTTTGTTTTGGCGCGTGAACGAACGACAACCCCAGTGCCTGGTTCGTTTCCGCCATTGTTATCCCTGCCGGCCATACCGTAAATCCGATTGCTCTCACTCCATGGATTATATTGGTTTTTATCAGCCCGAGAAAAGGGGCGGATAGGGTGTAAATCAATTGTTGCAAGTTTTGGGCCATTTACCGCGCGGCGCGAGGAGCGCAATTCCGGGCGCTGACGGGGCCTATTGCGCATTGTCAGACCCCCGCATTGCGCTGGCACAGGTCACCGCGTCGGAACGGGTCACACCGTGCTCCTTCAGGTAATAAACCGCGTGACTTTCGCGTTCGGCAAAGATGGCGACAAGTATGTTGGCGCCGGTGACATCCTCGCGGCCGGACGACTGGACATGAATTACCGCGCGCTGCAGGGCGCGGTTGAAGCTTTCCGTGGGCCGCGGGTCGGTCGGCGATTCCGTAACCAGATACGCCAGTTCCTGATCGAGATAGGCGAGTAGATCCTCGCGCAGTTTATTGAGATCGACGCCACAGCCGCGCAAAACGAATACCGCACCCTTGTCCTCGGTCAGCACCAACAGCAGATGTTCGAGCGTTGCGAACTCGTGCTTGCGTTCGCTGGCGTAGGCCATGGCGCGGTGGACTGTTTCCTCGAGCATGGGTGACGGCACGGCTTCGTTCCTCCTTGAGCCTTCCCTGAAGCAATTGCCGAGGGCGATAAGGTAACTTAACCGCACAGCCGTCGAACATACAGGCTATGATCGCCACCCGGCCCCGCGCCAGGGCCGTGCATTTTCCAGTTAAACTACTATTATTCGAAAGCTCCCCGCGTTGAAAAGGGGCAAATGGAGGTTATTCGCCATTGCTTGAAGACCTGAACCGGCGCCTTGCCTCGGTGCAACGGCTGAACTCCCCGGCCGACGCTGTTTACGGCGTATCGCCCCGGGCGCGCGGCAGGCAGGACGATAGCGTCCCCGGCAACGCTTTCGCCTGCCCTGTCTGCGGCGGGCGTTATCGCCGTTTCCTGCCCTTCGGCCTGAATGGCCGGCGCAATGCGCGCTGTCCTGGCTGCGGCTCGCTGGAGCGTCACCGCTTTATGTGGATGCATCTGCGCGACCGGCACCGGCTGATGCAGCAGCGGCTCAGGCTGCTTCATATCGCGCCGGAGCAATGCGTTCACGATATTTTGTCACAAAATCCGGCGTTGCACTACGTCTCAGCCGACATGTTCGACCCGGCGGCGGACCGGGCCGCGGACATGACCGCCCTGCCCTTCGGCGACGCATCGTTTGATTTCGCGATTTGCAGCCATGTGCTGGAGCATATCGAGGACGACCGGACGGCGATGGGCGAGCTTTTCAGGGTGCTGGTTCCCGGCGGCCGGGCCGTGGTGATGGTGCCGATCGAAATGGACCGCCCGGAAACTTACGAAGACGCGTCGATCGACACCGCGGCCGGCCGGGACGCGGCCTTCGGCCATCCATACCATGTGCGGATATGTGGCGCCGACTACCCCGATCGCCTGCGCGACGCGGGTTTTGAGGTGGAACTGGTTTACAGCCGCACCATGACGCCCCACATGCGCCGCTTCTGGCGGATCAACAAAACCCTGCTGTTCGACTGCCGAAAGCCGTGACAAATGAAAACGGCCCGGCGGAGAACCACCGGGCCGTCTCTAACATCTCTGCCAGTCGATTTGTCAGGCGGCGATCTTGCCGGCCTTTGCGACCGCGGCGGTGAGCTGCTGCTGGATCGGCTGGAGCGCCTCGTTGGCGACCTTCAGCGACAGTTCGGAGAGCTTGGTGCCTTCGCTAAGCGATTTGTCGAAGCTCTTGCGCGCGATTTCACCCTGGAGTTCAACGGCCTCATTAAAGGATTTGGCCGAAAACAGCGCCTTGGCGGCCTCGCTATTGGTCTCGGCGGTTTCCTGGGCGAGAGCGAGATACGCCTTGCCGAAATCCTCGGCGCCCTTGGCCCAGATGGCGCCGGCCTTGATCAGCGCGTCCACGCCGTCCTTCTGAATGGCGGCGAATTCATCATAGCCCTTGACCACGGCCTCGTTGGCCTTTTCGACCTGGGCCTTGGTGGTTTCGACAACCTGCTCGTAGGCTTCAACCGTTGCTACGGTGGCCTTCGGCGCGGATTTGCTCTTGCTCTGGGTGCTCATTCCATAATCCTCTTCGCATGGGGTGTGGCGGGCGAATTTCCTGCCGGCATTGCTGCGGTGCAGCATCATTGATGAAATAATTGCTGCAACGCACAATGTCAAGGGTTTCTTAATCATACATCGGCTGATCGAAGCGATTTTTTAAGATGCCGCGCGGCACAAAAAAACGGGGCGGCCCGATGCCGCCCCGCCTTGAAATCCGTGGTCGCCGCGATCAGAAGCTGATCGTCACGCCCATGGCGAGGACCGGATAATATTCGAAGGAAGACGCGTCGTCTTCCATCTGCGCCGCCTCGGCGTCCAGTGCCGCGGTACTGATGAACCCGCTGCTCTCCGTCAGGCCGACGATGGGGCTGCCCTGGAACAGAACGCCGCCAGTGATGAAAAAGCTAACCGGCACAAAACCCTGGAAGGTCCCGTCGTAACCGAGACCGACATAGGGGGCCCATTTGGTGTCAAACGACATCTTGCCGATGATCCGCGCGCTGCCGGCCGGCAAGGTTTGGCCACCGATCGTCACGTCAGTGGTCGGATCGGCTGTAAAATCAAACTCGTTGTTGTTGTAGTAAACGCCGCCCGACATCACCAAGCCGGCGCCGATCGGCGACAAGGCCAGTGGATGGAAGTCGGCAATCAGGCCATAGGTGGCGAAGCTTGCGTCTACATCGTACTCGATGCCGCCCAGGCTGTTGCTAAGAAGCCCCATGCCCGGCACGTCCAATTCGCCGAAATTGGCGTTAAACCGGATAGCAATGAAATCCGTCATCGAGACCGCGGCATGCGCGCCGTAGCCAAGCGTGCCAACCCCGACACCAACCGCCATATCGGCCCGGGCCGGCGCCGTGAACGAGGCCAAGCCGAGTGAAACGGCAATGATCGAAAGAATTTTGCGCATCTGAAATGTACCTCTAATAAAATAGCAGACCGTCTTGCGGAGGCGCAGACTAGCAACAATCCGTAAAGATTCGTTAAAGGCCGGGGTTTAATCCCATACGTATACTACGTTATCTTTCGCCAATAATCGACGCGATGGCGGCGGCGGCCAGACGGGCTTCCGGCGGGTCGGCGCGCGAGGTCAGCACCACCGGCACTTTCGCGCCCAGGACGATGCCGGCGGCGGTGGCGCTCATGAAATACACCATCTGCTTGAACAGGAAGTTTCCGGCCTCGAGATTCGGCACGACCAGGATGTCGGCCTGGCCGGCAACGGGGCTGTCGACGCCTTTGATTCGCGCCGCCTCGGGCGACACCGCATTGTCGAACCCGAACGGCCCGTCGACGATGGCGCCTTTAACCGCGCCGCTGTTGGCCAGACGCACCACTTCATCCGCCTCGACGCTGGAGGGCATCGCCGGATTGACGGTTTCCGCGCCCGACAGCATGGCGACCTTTGGCGTCTCCATTCCCAGATTTTGCGCCAGATCCACCGCGTTCAACACTATATCCAACTTTTCCGCCACGCCCGGCTGCACATTCACCGCGGCGTCCGTGATGTGGATGACGCGGTCGCGGCCGGGCACTGTCATATGGAATATATGGCTGACCCGCCGGTCGGTTCTAAGGCCGGCGCTGCGCGTCAGGATCGCGCGCATCAGCGTATCGGTATGAACATGCCCCTTCATCAGCGCCGCGACCTCTCCGCCGCGCGCAAGCGACGCCGCTGTTTCCGCCGCTTGGCGCTCGCCGTCCGCCGGAACCAGGCGAATTTGCGAAATATCCCAGCCGATCTGACGCGCGATTTCGTTGATCCCATCCGCATCGCCAACCAGGACGGGTTCGACGAACCCTCCTTCGGTCGCACGTCTGGCGCTGTCCATAACCAACGGATGCCCCGCCCCGGCCACGGCCATGGGCAAGGGCGACAACCCCGCCGCTCGCTTGGTTAAGTAAGGTGGGAATTCGAAAGGGATTTTGCTGAGCATGATGTTACCAATCTATCCGAACGCCGCCCGGGCCATCCCGGCCAGGGCCAGCAGCACCAGTAGCAGCAAGGTGAAACGCCGGTACGAATCGGGACCGGCACTCGCAAACTTGCGCCCGCCGATCGCCACGCCCACGAACAGCGGCGGCAGGAATAACGCTACCCGCCATAGGCTCTCGACGGTAAGCAGTCCGAAGGCCCCGGTGACAGCCGCGCCATAGAGCCCCATCAGCATCAGATAGAGCGTCAGCACGGCGCGCGTCGTGGCCGCCGGAATCGATGCAGCCAGCATATACACTACCACGGGCAGGCCGCCGATCGCCGCGGCGCCAAACATTCCACCCGAAACCACGCCCGTTGCGCCATGGGCCGCCACGCCGGGCGGGCGGCTGAAAACGATACCTCGCCAAACCAGCAGGCTGGCGCCAAGCACCAGCAGCGAAATTACGCCGCGCATCGCCGCATCCGGCAGGCTGGCGAGCAACCAGGCGCCGGCCGGGACGGCGGGAACGGCACCGGCCAAAAGCCCGCCCATGATCTTCCAGTCCAGGTCATGGCGCACCGCGGGCAGCATGCGCAGGCTGGCAACCGCCTCCAGCAACAGCGTCATCGGCACGATCTCGGCCGGCGGCAACACCAGCGAGATACTGCTCACCACCAGCGCCGACAGGCCGAAGCCGCTGAAACCGCGAATCACCGACGCCACGAAAACCGCCGCCATGCAGAACAGCAGCGAGGACATATCCAGCCCGGTTGCCGCGCCAAGCCAGGTCATATTCCGGTCCGGTTCCGGTGATTGTCAGCCACGTATCGTAACCGTCCCCGCGACCGGATCGACGGTAACCTCGTCGCCGGTCTTGATCGCCAGGGTGATGTCGGTTTCAAACCGGTCCATGAAGGGAAGGTCGGCCAGCGCCGCGCCCTGGGCCATGATCGGGTTGGCGGCGTTCAGCAGCAGCGCCGCCGGCGCCATGCCGCGCGATTTCATCTCGTACAGCATCCAGGCCGTCGCGACGCCGCCCTTGGCGGTGTTCAGCACCAGGATCTTGCCAACATAGGATTCGCCGCACAGCTTGTGCGCCGGGCGGGAAAACACGCCCTTGAGGCGGTCGAGATCATAGCGGGCGCTGAAATCGTCGCCGGCGACCAGCGCCGTTGCGGTGACCGGCGCCCCGATCCCCACATGGGCCTTTACGACTCGATCGGTCATTGGCCCATCCTCCCGGCGCAAGCAGCGTCGATACATTTGTCCATCGACGCCAGCACCGGCTCATAGCCGTAACCCGCGATAATATTGACCAGCTTGGCCGAATTGGTAAGCAGACGCTTCCAGCCATTGGCCTCGCCGATTTCGCGGGCGTACATCTGATAAAAACAGACGCCCTTCAGCACGATGCCGCCGGCTTCCTCGATCGTGGCGGTCAGGCCCATGCGGTCGCAGGCGAACTTGATTTCCGGCGAGGTCGCGGCGATTAGCGTGGTCTTGTCGCTGATCTTGCGGCCCTTCAGCAGGCCGGCCAGCGACTGCATCTCGACAAGCGATTGCTGGGGCGCGGCGAATACCACCACGTCCACGCCGTCGTCATGCAGGCCAAAACCCTCATAGAAGGCATCGATGTCGACGCGACCGATGATTTGCGGTTCGGGCATGGGGCCGTCGAACACGTCGCTCAGATCGTGCGCCTCGGGCGTCACGCCGATCATATGGAACAGCGGCACCGAGCCATAGCTGGCCAGCGCCGCGCCGAAATGCTTCAGCTCGTCGGAGGTCGGCGAACCCTCGATACCGTCGAGCACCGGCACCGTCCAGTAGGAGCCCACGGCCCGGCCCACGACGCCACCCAGCGCGCCCCAGTCGCTAAGCGTTTGCGGCCGGTCCTTGACCGTAAAGCGGTGCGTGCCCTTGCGGCCCGCGTCCAGATGGGCGCCATAACGCGGCGTGCGGCCGGTCAGCGCGGCGGCCAGCGCCGACGGTCCGCCCTCGAAATTGCTGCGCGCCCCGCAGACGGAATTGGCATAGATCGTTGAGCCCGTATCCCCGAAGGCCACATGCTCGCCGAAGGCCGGCGGGATGATGGTCTGGTAGTTGATGCAGGTATCGGTCATCAGGAAATTCATCGCCGTGAAGGCGTCGATGGCCCGCTGTTCCAGCGCCACCCAGGCGTCCTGCTGGCCAAGCCGCTTGTAGGCGTCGAAATCGACCCCGCGCGGGTCGGTGACCGTGGGCACGCGGACCTTGCGCTCTTCCTCGGGGTACGACGCCAGCTCCTCCAGCCAGGCCACGCCCGCCTCGCCCAGCGATTCGGTGTCGGCCATCAGATGGACCTGGGCGATCTCGACAAAATCCTCGGCGTCGAAAAACCGTCCGACCTTGATCTGCTGTTCCAGCGCCCGCCTGCGCGGCTCGCCAAATTTGCCGGCCAGCATGGCCTGTTCATGATTGGTAAGCCGCATTCCTTCCCCCCGGATGATTCAATCCTGTTCACAAATACTATATCGACCCCGGCGAACCAATTCTTTCCGAACCTGTCGCCGGGTTACAGGGCCAGTCAGGTCCAATTACCTGTGCCAGCCACGCCCTACCCTCTGCCGGTCTTGCTGCCATGCACCAACTCCGCCAGCAGCCGGATCCCCGGCTCGATCCGCTCTTCGGGAATCGCGGAAAAGCCAAGCCGGAAGAAATTGCGCGGCCGCGGTTCCGCCGCAAAATTCACATGGCCGGGTTCGATCACGATGCCCTCTTCCAGGGCCCGTTCAGCCAGGTCTTCCGCGTCCAGCCCCTCGGGGCCGCGCACCCATACGCTGGTGCCGCCGAAATTGGGCGCGCGCGCCGATTCCGGCAGGTGGCGGCTCAAGGCATCGTCCATCGCCTGCCAGCGCGTGCGGTAAACCCGGTGCAGCCGTCGCACCAGCGCATCGTGATGGCCCAGCGACAGGAACAGCGCCGTGGTGCGCTGGTTGTTGTTCGGGGCGTGGCGCATCATCAGGCGACGCAGCGCCCGCGCCTCGGCAATCATCGCCTTCGAGCCCACCAGGTAACCGAGCCGCAAGCCCGGGAACAGCGTCTTGGACAGGCTGCCCACATAGATCACCCGGCCGGCCTGATCCATGGATTTAAGCGCCGGCGTCGGGCGGCCGATATAGTTGGTCTCGAACTCGTAATCATCTTCGACCACCAGGAAGTTGGAGTCCGCGGCGCGCTTCAGCAGCGCCTCGCGCCGCGCCGCCGGCATGGTGACGGTGGTCGGGAACTGGTGGCTTGGCGTGACGAAGACCATGTCGCAATCGTCCAGGCGGTCGTCCACCGGCAGCCCGCCATCATCCACCGGAATCGGCCGAATTCTATCTGTTTTCAGGGCGAAAATGTTGCGGACGTCCGGATAGCCGGGATCTTCCATGGCCACCGTTGTTTGCGGCGTCACGAACAGGCTGGCCAGCAGATAGAGCGCATTCTGCGCCCCCAGCGTGACCAGGATTTCGTCCGGCGACACCCAGATGCCCCGGCGCGGCAGGACCCGGGTGCGGATCTGCTCGACCAGGTCGGTGTCGTCCATTTGCAGGGAATCGGCGGTCCACTGGCCGATGCCCTTCAGCCCCAGCGCCTGGCGCGTGCATTCCCGCCAGGCGGCGATCGGGAACAGCCCGGGGTCGATCTGCCCATAGACGAAGGGATAGGGATAGGACTGCCAGTTGGCGGGTTTTTCGATATTGGGCTGGGCCCCGGGGCGGACCCGGAACATGGCCTCCCAGTCGGGTTCGCCGACGGGCGGCCCGGCCGGCTCGGCCGGTTGTTGCGGCGGGTTTTCCAGAATATCCGGGTTGACGTAATAGCCGCTGCGCAGCCGCGCGATGATGAAGCCGTCATCCACCAGCCCCTGATAGGCCAGCACCACCGTATTGCGCGACACGCCCAGCCGCCGCGCCAGCTCGCGGCAGGACGGCAGCGGCCGGTCGGACGGCAGCTGCTCGTTCAGGATCACCGAAACCAGCATCTCGCGAATGCCGGCCTGGATACTGACCCCAGGCTGCCGCCGCAGGTGAAAAAGCGACTCCCGCATAAATCTGTCCCGCTCAATCTGGCCCGATTGGCCCAATGATTGAGAGATTACGACGGGCGGCACGGAACGGCAAGCTGCGTCCGGATAGGCCGAGCGACCTCATACTTCGAGACGCCCCTCCGGGGCTCCTCAGCATGAGGCTCTGACGTTTGTTTCCTCATCCTGAGGAGGTTGCGAAGCAACCGTCTCGAAGGACGAGGTCGCGCGGCCCCCGCCCCCTACATCGTGCCCGGGAAGGCGCCGCCGTCGAGCAGCAGGTTCTGGCCGGTGATGAAACCGGAGTTGGCGGAGCAGAGGAAGGCGCAGGCCTGGCCGAATTCGTCGGATGTGCCGAAACGGCCGGCGGGGTTGCCGGCGGCGCGCTGGGCGGCGATTTCCTCGACGCTCTTGCCGGCGGCCTTGGCCGCGCCCGCCATGGTCTGCTTCAGCCGGTCGGTATCGAACGGGCCGGGCAGCAGGTTGTTGATGGTCACGTTGTGGCGCACGGTCTTGCGCGACAGGCCGGCGATGAAGCCGGTCAGGCCGCTACGCGCGCCGTTGGACAGGCCGAGGATCTCGATCGGCGCCTTCACCGCGCCCGAGGTTATATTGACGACGCGCCCGAACTTGCGCTCGATCATGCCGTCCACCGTCGCCTTGATCAGGAAAATCGGGGTCAGCATGTTGGCATCCAGCGCCTTGACCCAGTCGTCGCGGTCCCAGTCGCGGAAGTCGCCGGGCGGCGGGCCACCCGCATTGTTCACCAGGATATCCGGATTCGGGCAGGCCGCCAGCACTTCGGCGCGGCCTTCCTCGGTGGTCACGTCGCAGGCGACGGGGGTTACCGTCACGCCGGTCGCCTTGCGGATTTCCTCGGCCGTCGCCTCCAGCACATCGGCCGAACGCGAATTGATGACCAGGTCGACGCCCTCTTGCGCCAGCGCCATCGCGCAGCCCTTGCCCAATCCCTTTGACGACGCACAAACGATCGCCTTTTTACCCTTCAATCCCAAATCCATCAGTCTTCACTCCGTTCTCTATCGAAATCCAGCCGCCGCAGCACATCGCGCGCCAGCGGCACGGTAATCCCTTTTTTTTCGGCAAGCGCCGCCGAATCCAGCGCCGCGACGACCCGCCTCGCGGCGGCGAAACTTCTTTCCATCCGGCCCAGCAGATAGGTCACCACCGCTGGGTCTACCCTGATCTGCCGGTCCAGGAAATGCTTAATCAGCACGCCGGCGATCAATTCGTCATCGGGCACGCCGACGGCGACGCTCATCGCCGTGGCCAGACGCGAGGACAGGTCCGGCAGGGCAATGCCCCAGTGGGCCACCGGCACGCGCGCGGTAAACAGCAGATGGCCGCCACGTTCCGCCATCAGATTATAGAGATGCAGCAAGGCCTCTTCCTCAAAACCCCGGTCGGCGTCTTCCATGAAGCAGACCATCGCATTGCCCAGCAGAAGCGGCAGGTTGTCGGTGGTCAGGGCGCCGCGATCAATTCCGATCGCGCCGCTTTGCGACTGCCAGACATTGATCAGATGGGATTTGCCGCAACCCTCGTCGCCATGAATCACCAGCGCCGTCGCCGGCCAAGTGGGCCAGCGGTCGAGCCAGGCCACGGCGTCACGGTTACAGGGCGCCACCAGGAAATCGGCGACCCCCATGACGGCGCGATGCGGCAGGTCCAGCGGTATCTGGGCCGGTGGATTCAAGCGCCCGCTTCCCCGCCGCCGCCTTCCCCGCCGTCACGGTCGGGAGGCGGCGCGCCGGCCAGGTAGAGAGGGCTTTCCAGATACCGTCCCAAGCCGAAGCGCACCAGCACCCCGATCACCGCCGCCGCCGGCACCGCCAGCAGAACGCCGACAAACCCAAACAGGGCGCCGCCGGCCAGCAGGCCGAAGATCACCCATACCGCATGAAGGCCGACCCGCTCGCCCACCAGCTTGGGCGTCAGGAAGTTGCCCTCCATGATCTGGCCGATCACGAAAACCGCCGCGACCAGCCCCACCCACAACCAGCTATCGAACTGGGCGATCGCCAAACCCATGCCAACGACGAAGCCGACCAGCATGCCGAAAAACGGCACGAACGAGACCAGCCCGGTGCCGAACCCGATGATAAAGCCGAAATCCAGGCCCACGAGACTAAGGCCGATGCCGTAAAAGCAGCCCAGGGTCACACAGACCGTTACCTGCCCGCGCACGAACCCGGCCAGGGTCCGATCGATCTCGCTGAACTGCTGGCGAATGGTTTCCATATGCCCGCGCGGCAACCAGCTATCCACTTTGGCCACCAGATGATCCCAATCGCGCAGCAGATAGAAGGAAACAATAGGCGTGATCAGCAGCAGCGATAGCAGATTGGCCAGCGCCTCGATCTGATTCACCACTCCGCCCGCCAGGCGCGCCAGCCATTTCACCGCATCGCCGGTGCTGGCCTTGAACACGGCCAGGATTTCCGCGACGCCCTCCTCGCCGATATAGGGCTCCAGCCGCTCCAGCAAGGGTTTGATCTTTTCCGGGATCGCCACGGCGTATTCGGGGATTTTTTCGAACAGATCGACAATCTGACCAAAGGCCAGCGGCGCCAGCAGAACCAGCAACAGCATCGCCAGCAGGAAGAACCCGGCGGTAATGAATGAGGTCGCGACCGCGCGCGAACTGCCCTTTTCCTCCAGCCAGTCGCAGGCGGGGTCCAGGAAATAGGCCACTGCCATGCCGGCCACGAAGGGCAGCATCACCCCGCGCAACAGATAGAGCAGCAGCAAAAAGACCATCAGGCCGATCGCCCAGGCCCAGGCGCGTTGCTGGTTTGTCATTTCTCTCCTCCCGGCGGCGCGCCAGTCAGCGACTCCGCTCGTGCCCGCCATAGATACAGGATGGCGGATATTGTTGTCGTTACCGCCACCGCATAGACCAGAATATCATGGCCCACCCCGATATCGGGAAAACCAAGCCCCAGCCTGGCCAGCACAAGCCCCGCCAACACAATCTGCAACGCGGTGTTCAGCTTGCTGATCATCAGGGGCTTCATGGCGGTCTCGCGGTCCTTGCGCACCACGAACGAGGATACGCCCATCAGCGCCGCATCGCGCGCCACGATCAGCACCACCAGCCAGACGGGAATGAAACCGCCGCGTCCCAGCAGCAGGAAAATCGCGATCAACAACAGCTTGTCGGCCAACGGGTCGAGATAACTGCCCAGCACCGAGCGGGCATCCAGCTTCTTTGCGAGATAACCGTCGATCGCGTCGGAAGCCCCGGCGCAAACGAACAGCCAGAAGGCGATCGTCATCCTGTCGATCAGAAACAGCCAGACGATAACCGGCACGGCGATCAGCCGCGCGATGGTAATGATATTGGGCAACGCCTTCCGCGAAAAGGTCACGGGGTCATCCTCCGCGGCCTGATATTAATCAGTTACCGGTCCGCCGCAGCAACCATAACGGATGGTCCGGCGAATATACCAGTTCCAGCCCGCGCTGCTCCAACGCAGTGCGCAGCTGGTCGGTGGAGCCAACATAGACCAGGTCCAGCTCGACCTCTTCCTGGGACATGCGCGCCGTCGACATCGATTGTATGCGCGACATGCCGTCCAACCGCTCGCGCACGTCGCGCCAGCCGGCCAGCCCTTCGATGGGCACCAGCACCGATACCCGCTCCACCAGGCTGAAATCGAGGATATTTTCCTCTTTCCACTCGCGCTCCAGCCCGCCGAGGATTTCCTCGACGACCTGGCCAAGGAACGCCGTCAGATCGCCGCGGCCCTTGTAGCGCTGTTCCATGGTCATGCCGTCGTGGCTGCCGCCGACGAATTCCAGGATCACCCGGACCGACCGGCTGGCCTTATTGCCGCTGACCGACGCGATGGCGACCATGGCGCCGGTCGCCTGGTATTTACGTCCGATCGCCAGCATGGCGTCGGGATCGCCGGAAATCGCCTGATTCACGTTCACCGTGGCGACATCCGACAAATCGCCGGCCGGCATCACCACCGAGAATAGCCCCGGGTACGGCGTATGGCCGGCCCAGGCCAGCCGCCAGGGATTGGGATCGTCCCACAGACGGTTCGCCGAGCCGGTATCGAATACGGGCAGGACGACAACCGGCCGGCTGCGCGTCATCGCAAACGGGACTTGCGCATCCTTCAACGCGTTGGAGACCTCCTCGGGCAGAAACCGCACCGATATGGTCGCCAGATAGCGGCCGCCGCCCAGCTTTTCGTCGGCAATGTCGTAGTCGCGCACCATCAGGGCCAGCGTATCGCCGGTGATCTGCGGCAGACGGTCGAAATCTTCCGGCTGGACCAGCCGGCGCATTACGACCTGAAGGGCGCGCCGCTGCGCGTCGGCGATTGCGCTGAACTTCGCCTGAACTTCGTCATTGGCGCTTTCGTCCACCTTCAGGCCGTTGACCTCAAACAGGTCCTGCGCCGCCGCCGGCCCATGAAACAGGGTGATGAAAACCAGCGCCGCGAGGGCGTTTCGAAAAAAGCGTCCGTGATTCATGCTATCGATCATTGCAAACCGTACCGTATGAAGTATCTTGGCGCCCGTTTATACAAGCTTGCCTGCGAGGACGCCATACCAACCGACAAAACTAAGAATGGGCTGGATTACCGAGCCGCCGGCGTCGATATCGACGCGGGCGAGGAACTGGTTCAAGCAATCAAACCGCTGGCCCGCGGCACAATGCGGCCCGGCGCCGATACCGCGCTGGGCGGATTCGGCGGTTTCTTCGACCCCGCCGCCGCCGGCTATCGCGACCCGCTGATGGTGGCGGCGACCGACGGAGTGGGCACGAAACTGAAAATCGCGCTCGCCGCCGGTATTCACGATACCGTCGGCATCGACCTCGTCGCCATGTGCGTCAACGACCTGATTGTTCAGGGCGCCGAGCCGTTGGTTTTTCTGGACTATTTCGCAACCGGCAAGCTGGATGTCGCGGCCGCCAGCGAGGTCATCGCCGGTATCGCCGAGGGCTGCCGCCAGGCGGGCTGTGCGCTGATCGGCGGCGAGACGGCGGAAATGCCTGGCATGTATGCCAAGGGCGACTACGACCTCGCCGGCTTCTCGGTCGGCGCGGTAGAACGCGACCAGGTACTGACCGGCGGCGACGTCGCCGAAGGGGACGTTATTCTGGGACTGGCCTCCAGTGGGCTGCATTCCAATGGTTTTTCGCTGGTCCGCAAGGTGGTCGAAACCAATGCGCTGGACTGGCGCGCGCCGGCCCCCTTTGAACCGGAGAGTGAACTGGGCGCCGCGTTGCTGACGCCCACGCGCATTTATGTGAAGAGCTGCCTGACGGCGATTCGCAGCGGCGGCGTCCATGCGCTGGCCCATATCACCGGCGGCGGATTGCTGGAAAATATCCCGCGTGTCCTGCCGGACGAGCTGGCCGCCAGCCTGGATCCATCCAGTTGGATGGAACCGGCCGTATTCGGTTGGCTGGCGGAGGCAGGCGGCATCAATCGTCATGAGATGTACAGAACATTCAATTGCGGCGTCGGAATGGCGGTAATTGTGGCGCCCGGAGCAGCCGACTCGCTGACCGGGATTTTCGCCGACTCGGGCGAGACCGTTTATCGGATCGGCCGGGTAACGGCGCGCGGGGAC
>CBFDDT010000058.1:0-20324 GCA_965603635.1 uncultured bacterium
CCCGCCACATATTCCGCCATGCGCGCGCGCATGGGCGCGTCGGGCAGGCGGCCGTGGAGGGCGCCCATGTTTTCGGCCATGTGGTCGACGCGCCTGGTGGCGGGAATGGCGCAGGTGACGGCCGGGTGGGAGATTATGAACTTCAGGAAGAACTGGGCCCAGTTGGCGGCGTCGAATTCGGCGGCCCAGCCGGGCAGGGGGAGGCGCTCGAACCTGTCGAACAGCCCGCCGCCCCGGAAGGGCCGGTTGATAATCACCGCAAGTCCCCGCTCGGCGGCCAGCGGCAGCAGGCGGGCCTCGGCCTCGCGGTCTATCAGGTTGTAGGTGAACTGGACGAAATCGAGCGGCTGTTCGGCCATGATCCGTTCCAGTTCGCCATGACGGCGGCCATGCGAGGTGGTGATGCCGACATAGCGGACCTTGCCCGCCGCCTTCCATTCCACGAGGGTCTCCAGATGGGTTTCCCAGTCCACCAGATTGTGGATCTGCATCAGGTCGAACCGCTCAACGCCCCACAAATCGCGCGAATGCCGCATCTGGCTCACCCCCAGCGCCCGGCCCGCCGTCCAGACCTTGGTGGCGGCGAACAGCGGGGGGGGGGGCGCCGATGCTCTCCAGGCAGTAGCCGATCACCTTCTGCGACGAGCCATACATGGGCGAGGAATCGACCATCGCCCCGCCGAGATCGAAAAAGGTCCGCAACACCTCCGCCCGCTCGTCGCGCAGCCAGCTATCGGCCCCGACATCGAAGGTCAGCCACGTCCCCATGCCGACCGCCGGAATGCGCTCGCCAGTCGAGGGGATCGGCCTGGTGTGAATGCCGGCCTGCGCGGCGGCGGGCAGGCGCGGGCCCAGGGCAACGGCCGCCGCCGACAGCACGAAGGCGCGGCGGGTCAGGCATGGCAGTTTACGGTCCATCAAGATCATATGGTGCGTGGGGACGGACGGGCAAACCCCCCTTTTACGGTCGCCGGGGGCGGGATCCCGCGCCCTGGTGGCGCAGGCGATTGAGCCAGATCATTGGCTTGGCCATGGCCCTCGGATAACGTCCGCTGATGAGCCAGTCTCTCAAAGAAGAAGACGTCAGCGAGACCCTCGGCCTGGACCGGTCTTCGAGCCGGAACCGGATTCTACTGCGCTGGTCGATCTTTGGTCTCTCGGGCCTTGTGCTGGCGGCCTTGGTCGTCTGGTACCTGTTCGCGGGCGAGGACGACGGCGGGGCGGCCTATGTCACGGCGCCGGTCGAGCGGCGCGACCTCGTGGTTACGGTTACGGCCACGGGAACCCTGGAACCGACCAACGAGGTCGAGGTTTCGAGCGAACTTTCCGGCATGATCCGGAAGGTGTTCGTGGACCATAACGACCCGGTCGATGTGGGCCAGATTCTGGCGGAACTGGACACGGACAAACTGGAAGCGCAGGTCACGCGGGCACGCGCAGCGCTGACCGCGGCCGAGGCCCGCGTCAAGGAGGCCAAGGCTGTCCTTGCCGAAGCGCGGCGGAATTTCCAGCGCTACAACGAGTTGGCCCGCAAGAAAGTCGTTTCGGAGCATGAACTCGACGTCGCCAGGGCGACCTACAAACGTGCGATGGCCTCGCTGGAAAGCGTAACGGCGGATGTCCAAGTGGCGCAGGCCGATCTGGATTTGCGGGAAACCGATCTGAAGAAGGCCTGCATTTGTTCGCCGATCAGCGGGGTGGTGCTGCGGCGCAACGTCGACCCGGGGCAAACCGTAGCCGCGACGTTGCAGGCGCCGGTACTGTTCACGCTTGCCGAGGACCTGACCGCGATGGAGTTGCGCGTCGATGTGGACGAGGCGGATATCAGCCTGGTCGAAGGGGGGCAGACCGCCAGTTTCACGGTCGACGCCTACCCGGACCGGACCTTCCCGGCTCGAATCACGAAGGTGCGTTTTGCCCCGGACACCACCGAAGGGGTCGTGACCTACGAGACCTACCTCACCGTCGACAACAGCGAGCTGCTGCTTCGGCCGGGCATGACGGCAACGGCGGAGATCACGGTCAAGACCATCCGGGCCGCACTGCTCGTGCCCAACGAGGCCCTTCGCTTCGTGCCGCCGGCGCCCGAAACCGATGAGGGCAGAGGATTGCTCCGCAGCATTCTGCCGCACCCCCCATCACGCGACAGACCCCCCACCAACGACCTGGCCGGCAAAGGTAAACGCGTCTGGGTGGTGGCGAACGGCGAGTTGAAGGCGGTAGAGGTTACGACGGGGCTCAGCGACGGCCAGATGACGGAGATCCTGGCAGGCGATATCGAGCCGGGCATGGAGGCCGTAACCGACCTGCGGGAAACCGAAAAATGACCAAAGCAGCGCAGGCGGAGCCACCTGACGTATCGCTTATCGAACTCGCGGCCGTCACGAAGACCTACGGGACGGGACTTGCTGCGATGCACGCGCTTCGAGGGATCGATCTGGTTGTCCAGGAAGGCGAATTTGTCGCGGTCATGGGGGCGTCCGGTTCCGGCAAGTCGACCTGCATGAATATCCTCGGCTGCCTCGATACGCCGACCAGCGGAACATATCGGTTCGAGGGCGTGCAGGTAGAGGTGTTGACGCGTAACCAGCGGGCGCGGTTGCGGCGTCATTACCTGGGATTTGTCTTCCAGGGCTACAACCTGCTGAGGCGGACCTCGGCCCTGGAGAATGTCGAGTTGCCGTTGCTCTATCGCGGGATTCCGGCCGCCCGGCGGCGCGCGCTGGCCCTCTCGGCCCTCGCCGATGTCGGGCTCGAAGGATTCGAGGGGCACGCCGCCAACGAATTGTCGGGCGGCCAGCAGCAGCGCGTCGCCATCGCCCGGGCGATCGTCACCCGGCCGGCGCTTCTTCTGGCCGACGAGCCGACCGGCAACCTGGACAGCAGGACCAGCCATGAAATCATGGGCGTCATCGCCGGGTTGAACCGGGACAGGGGGATTACCGTGGTCATGGTGACGCACGAACCCGGCATGGCAGCCTACGCCAGGCGGCATGTCGGGTTTGTCGACGGCATGGTCGAGTCCGATCGTCCCAACCTGGAAGCCGCCTGATGCTCTGGAACGCATTCCTCCTGGCCCTGCGCGAAATCCGGCGTAACGTCATGCGGTCGTTTCTCACGATGCTCGGCATCGTGATCGGCGTCGCCGCGGTTATCACGATGGTCACGATCGGCGGCGGAGCGACGGTGCAGGTCACGGCGCAGATAGAAAGCCTGGGCAGCAACCTGCTGATTGTGACGACCAGCCTGGGTTTCGGGCCGGGCGGCGTACGCTCCGGCGCGCCGTTCGACATGGCGGACGCCGAGGCGATCGGGGAGCAGATCGGCTCCATCGAGGCGGTAGCGCCGCAAAGTGCGGCGGCGGTTACGGCGATCTACGGCAACGAGAACTGGGCGACTACGGTAAGCGGTGTGACCAACGGCTATTTCCCGGTAAGAGACTGGCCCCTGAAGGACGGCCGGATATTCACCGGCGCGGAGCAGCGCGCCGGGGCCTCGGTCTGCATTCTCGGGAACACCGTACGCGAAGAGCTGCTCGGCCGCGGCAACCCGATCGGCGAGAGGCTTCGGCTGGGCAAGCTTTCCTGCGAGGTCGTCGGCCTTCTCGAGGCCAAGGGGCAGTCGGTCATGGGAACCGACCAGGACAATCTCGTGCTCATACCGCTCAGAGCCTTCCAGCGCCGGATCTCCGGGAACCGGGACATTTCCATGATCCAGGTTTCGGTGCTGCCGGGCGCCTCAACCGAAAAGGTCAAGCGCGACATCGAATATCTGATGCGGGAACGGCGGCGCATATCGCCCGGTGAGGATGACAATTTCTCGGTGCGCGACCTGAAGGAGATCGCCGAAATGCTGTCGGGAACCACCCGCGTGCTGACGATGCTGCTCGGCGCGGTCGCGGGGGTGAGCCTGCTCGTCGGCGGCATCGGCATCATGAATATCATGCTGGTATCGGTGACCGAACGGACGCGCGAGATCGGCATCCGGCTCGCCATCGGCGCGCTCGCGCGCGAAGTGCTGATGCAGTTTCTGGTCGAAGCGGTTGTGCTGTCGTCGCTGGGCGGCATACTCGGGATCCTGCTTGCGCTCGCCGCGTCCGTATGGCTGGCGGATATCATGCTGGTTCCCTTCGTGCTCGACCTGCCCATCATCGGCGTGGCCTTCCTGTTCTCGGCCGCGGTCGGCATACTCTTCGGCTTTTTCCCGGCGCGCCGCGCCGCCAGAATGGACCCGATCGAGGCACTGCGCCACGAGTAGGGGAAAGTCACGCCGCCTCCCAGCCGCAAGCCTTCAGCGCCGCGCGCATATGCGGCGGGGGTTCGGCGGTCGCCGTTACCGGGTCCTTCCCGGCGTACAGCGGCAGGCTGATGGCGCGGCTGAGCAGGTGCAGGGGTGGGGCGTTCACGCCGCCGCCCGCCGCGCCGCCCGATCCATAGACCGGATCGCCCAGCACCGGGCAGCCCATCTCGGCGCAATGGACGCGGATCTGGTGGGTGCGGCCGGTTTTGGGGCGCAGTTCCAGCCAGGTCAGGCCATCGGCCTTG
Organism: uncultured bacterium; assembly: GCA_965603635.1. Classification (GTDB taxonomy): domain Bacteria; phylum Pseudomonadota; class Alphaproteobacteria; order UBA8366; family JADFVY01; genus JADFVY01. Next base: position 4,545 of record CBFDDT010000058.1, read on the forward strand.
CCCAGGGTGCGGTAGGTGGTGACGGCCGGCTTGCCCGCCGCCTTGTCGGCCACCATGCGCCAGCCGCCCTTTTTCGTGGATATCTTGGCCAGCGGCAGGTCGATGCGGCCGGAGGGCTTGTCCGGCGCGCCCTCGACCACGGCCCAGTAGGTCTTCTCCACTTGGCCCCCCGAGAACAGCCGCGCCAGCCGCCGCAACGCCTTGGGCTGCCGCCCCAGCACCAGGCAGCCGCCGGTGTCCCGGTCGAGCCGATGGGCCAGCGCCGGCGGCCGGGCCAGCCCGAACCGCAGCCCGTCGAACAGGTCTTCCAGCGCCTCGCCCCCGCCCGGCCCGCCATGCACGGCAATGCCGGCGGGCTTGTCGATGATCAGCATCGCCCCGTCGCGGTAAAGCACGCGTGCCTGAAGCTCTTCGGGTGTCATACAATCCGCCGCGTTGCTTGGGGAGGAACTACAGCGGTGTTAATAGCCGACCCGCGCCCGGGCGGGAAGGGCGGGGGTGCGCCGGTGTGGTGATTGAGTCCGGGATTGGCCATTGCCCGAAGTTATGGAATGCCTACTTTGCGAATATCGGCATTTGGAGATGCTCTGTCTTGTGACGGCGATATCCCGAACGCACTCTTATAAGCACGGGAAAACTGTGCTTGTGAGGAAAATCCGCAGGACGCTGCTATTGTTTTTGCCTGTAGAGATGTTTGCCTGAGCAGGACACGAGCTCTTTCAAGCTTCAGATGCACGTAATAAGCAATTGGCGCGACACCCAGATGACTCTGAAAAACCCTCTCTAGCTGACGCTGTGAAACACCGGTCCGGGCCGCAATGCCCGGTACCGTCAAACGCTCCGCAAAATTGGCCTCCATCACCTGAATGGCGGCGATCAGTGATGGATCGGACTTGTTCAGCCGGTTTCTTAACGAAATCCTTTGTTCTGTCTGCCCCCCTCGGGCACCGGACAGGATCGCACATTCGGCTACACCGGCGGAAATCTCCAGGCCATGTTGCTTTTGGATCAAGTGCAGCATCATATCAATTCCAGATGACCCGCCGGAACAAGTCCAGCGATTTCTGTCGATGGTGAAGATGTCACTGGTCATTTTCACCTCGGGGAACCGTTCGGAAAAACTGGCGGCATTCTCCCAGTGGATGGTTGCGTGATAACCGCCCAGCAGCCCGGCTCTCGCCAGAATATAAGACCCGGTATCGATGGAGCCCAGGATCACACCATGGCGTGCCAGTTTCCGCAGCGTCGAGAGAACTTCAGGCGTGGAATATCGCTCAAGATCGAAGCTCGCGCACACGATCAACATGTCACAACCGGTTGCCGCCTCCAGACCGTTATGGGTCATCAGGCAAGTGCCATTGCTGGCAAATACCCGCGGGCCGGCCGGGGTCAACAAAACCCAATCGTACAGCGCCTTGCCACTCACCCAGTTCGCTTCGCGTAGAGGGTCCATAACACAGGACAGGGCGATCAGTGAAAATTGCGGCAAGATCAGAAACCCCACGCGATAGGGTCTATCCACTGTCTCCAAGGGCATGGTCTGAATAGTCGCCATGCTAATTTAGTCAAGTATATGGCGATTTTTGTCAAATCTATTTTTTGCATACTCGATACCCTTTGTCGAATTCCGAGCACACGGTTCCTGAAGCTCCAGTACCGAAACAGACAAGGTCCGAAGATGCCCAAAATGACTTCCCCCCAGCCACTGACTGGATACCAAGTCATCGACTTCGGTCATTACATGGCGGGCCCCGCCGTCGCCATGATGTTGGCCGACCTGGGCGCGGAGGTCATCAGCGTCACTCCACAAGGCGGGTCGCGCTGGAAGCATCCAGCCAGCGCCATTTTAAGCCGCAACAAGAAGATGGTGGAACTTGATCTGAAAACAGAAAAAGGACTGACCGCTGCTAAAGCTCTTGCCAGCCCGAGTGATATTTTAATCGAGAACTTCCGACCGGGGGTGATGGAACGTCTTGGCCTTGGAGCGGACGTCTTGCGCAACGACAATCCAAAATTGATTTATTTGTCTCTGCCCGGTTTTGCCTCCACCGACAACGAGCGCAGCGGATTGCGCGCCTTCGAGGGAATCGTTTCCGCGGCGTCCGGCCAGTTTACCGATATGGGATTAAACCGGGTATTGATGGGTATCAATCCCAGCTTCTCACCCTTGCCGCTGGCATCGGCCTATGCGGCCGTGCTGGCCACAAATGCGGCACTGCTCGCGTTATTCCATCGTGAACGCACGGGCGCGGGAGATCAAATCGAAGTCCCGCTGGCGTCAGCTTTGATGGAAGGGCTTGCTTACAATTCCCAGCGTGTCGAGCGTTATCCGGAACGGTACAAATCTCCGCGCGAGAAGGAAATTGAACATCGTCGTTCAGCCGGGCTGCCCATGGACATGAGTTTTGAAGATTTGCAGGAGTTTCTGGATCCCTTTTACCGCAGCTATCATTGTTCAGATGGTCGGCAATTCTATGTGGTTAGTGCATCCCACACCGATCACGCGAAACGCACGCTGAAGACCCTGGGGCTGTGGGAGGAAATTAAAGCCGCGGGCATTCCCGAAGTGGATGATTGGTACCGCCCCATGCGCGAATGGCCCAGCGATTGCGCCCTGGGCATGTACCCGCTCTCACCCCATTGGGCGGCTCTGGTTTCAAAAGCCATGTCCAAGGCTTTCCTTACCAAAACCGCGGATGAATGGGAGCATTTGTTCGGTGAGAAACGGGTTCCTGGTCGGGCGCACCGCACGACGCGGGAATGGCTTCACAGCAAACATGCCCTGCAATCAGGTTTGATCGTTCGGCGGGACGATCCCGAACTGGGCGATCTGCTCTCGATCGGACCAGTGAGCTGGTTAACGGATGCCGCGGATATTGCCATACAACAAAAGCCCGTGCGAAATTGTAGCGTTGACGAGGCTATGTCGGTCTTTTCCACCAATAATTCTCCCGAGGCAGGTTCCTCGTCCCCACACGGGCAATACTGGCTGTCCGGCATTAATATTCTTGATATGACGAACGTCATCGCCGGGCCAACGATCGCTTCTTTCTTGTCTCGCTTCGGCGCACATGTGGTGAAACTGGACCCGACGAAGTCCACGTTCGATCCTTGGAACACTATCGTTTTCGGCATGCAGGCTGGACGTGGCAAAGAGAGCCTGCTGGCGAATATCAAGACACCGGAAGGGAAGAAAATTTTCCGACGGCTTCTGGAGTGGGCGGATGTAATTACAATTAATGCCGTGGATCGGCAGGTTGAAGAACTGGGACTTGATGAGGAATCTTTGAAACGGATCAACCCCAGAGCCATCCTGTGTCAGGTGGATGCGTTTGGCGGTCCCCGCCGTGGACCCATGAGCGACCATTTGGGTTATGACGACACGGTGCAGGCAGCGACTGGAGTGATGATCCGTTTTGGCGGATCGAGGGAAACGCCGGAGGAGCATGCCCATTTTGGAACCATCGACGTACTGGGTGGATTTTGCGCCGCCATGGCCGCTGCCGCCGCGCTGGTTCGGCGCGAGAAAACGGGCCAACTCGGTCGGGCTCGCAGCTCGCTTATGGCGGCAGGAGAACTCATCCAGCTACCCTTCATGTATGACCATCCCAACCGGGCCCCTTTCAACGAGCCTAGCGGCCGCCATGTGCTTGGAACAGGTGCCTGCAACAGGTTCTATAAGGCCAGTGATGAATGGTTCTTTTTAGCCTGCGCCGACGAGACTGAATTGAATCGACTGGTTGTCTTGCCGGAATTTGAAGGCATCACGGCCACCGTGGATAAAGAAGCGTTCATGGAGAAAAGTTTTGCCGCGCTCACGATTGAGGATTGTGTAAACCTGCTCACGGATATGGATATTGGCGCTGTACGCCCGTCTTCGATTGCCCAACTACGCGACATATACACCGAACAGGAAGAGACCCTGAATTGCCGGAAAGGTGGGAGTTACCAATTCGTTCGCCATAATATTGCCGGCGCCGACCGGTGGGTGGAACTATTCGGTCCTTGTGCAATACGTCCAGGTTCAGGCCAAATCAAAGCCTACCCACCTGCCGAGAAGTATGGCGCATCCACTCGCAAGGTTCTGCATATGCTCGGTTATGACGAGCCATTGATCGACAGCCTTATCGCGTCCGGTGTTGTTTCAGAAAGCTGGTGCAAAGACTATCTGCCAGAGTGACATGGAGGACCGATCGGCAAGGCGTGGGCCGACGCCAGCGGGCTTGTCGATAATCAGCATCGCCCCGTCGCGGCAAGGCATGCGTGCCTGAAGCTCTTCTTGTGTCATAAAAACCGCCGCGCCGCTGGAGCAATATCCGATCGGATCGAACCGAAGCGATTCCAATTGATCGGATGATGCTCTAGGCTGAGACCGACTCCATCGGTTCTGTCGTCGGCGTTTCAGAGTCCCGCCGTAAGTCTCGTCGGCAGCGTTGGCGCTTGGGCGGTTCGACCGTCCCTGTGTTTTGGAAGTTCACCCATGTATGGCTTTTTCGAGCGTCTCTTCGACCCGCTGGCCCCGGCTGAGATCGTCCGGCCGCCGGACGGCACGCGCGCCTTCTTCTGGCATTTTCTCTCACCAATCAAGGGGTTGCTGCTGGTGATCCTGGCCGTTTCCGGCCTTGCGGCGCTTTCGGAACTGGCGCTCTACGCGTTTCTGGGCGTCATCGTCGAGTGGATGGCAGAATCCGGCCCGGAGAACTTCCTGGAGACCCACGGCACGGCGCTGGTCGTCATGGCGGTGGTCGCGGTCGTCGTCCGTCCCGCGGCGGTGATCTTCTCGCGCGGACTCATTACCCTGGCGCTGACGCCCGGCCTTACCAACCGGGTGCGCTGGCGCAACCACCGCTACGTGCTGCGCCAGAGCCTGTCCTACTTCCAGAACGACTTCGCCGGGCGCATCGCGCAGAAGGTCATGCAGACCGGCCACGCGGTGCGCGAGGCGGTTCTCAACGTGATCGACGGCGTGTGGTTCCTGCTGATCTTCCTGTTCGGGACCATGGCGCTCTTCGTCGGCCTCGACTGGCGACTGCTGTTGCCGGTCGCCGTCTGGGCGCTGGGTTACGTCGCGGTGGTCGTCTTCCTGGTGCCGCCGGTGCGCGGGCGCTCGGCCGCGCTGTCGGAGGCCAACTCGGCGCTGACCGGCCATGTGGTGGACAGTTACACCAACATCCAGTCGGTCAAGCTCTTCGCCCATGCCTCGCGCGAGGAAGCCTTCGCCCACGAGAGCCTCAGGCGCCATACCCGGGCCTTCCGCAACCTGATGCGTCTGGTCATGTCCCTGACCGTGGTGCTGAACGTGCTCAACAGCGCGCTGCTTCTCGCCATGGCGGCGCTCTCGATCACTCTCTGGCTGGACGGCAGCATCGGCGTCGGCGCCATCGCGGTGGCCAACGGGCTGATCGTCCGCCTGAGCCAGATGTCCGGCTGGATCCTGCGCACCGTCGCCAGCCTGTTCGAGAACATCGGCACGGTGCAGAACGGCATCGAGACCATCTCGCGGCCCTACGAGGTGGTGGACCGGCCGGACGCGCGTCCGCTGGCTGTGACGGACGGGGAGATTCGTTTCGAGGGTGTCCGCTTCCACTACGGCAAGGAACGCGGCGCGATCGAGGACGTCACCCTGACCGTGCGGCCGGGCGAGAAGGTCGGGCTGGTGGGACGCTCCGGCGCCGGCAAGTCGACCCTGGTCAACCTGCTGCTGCGCTTCCATGACCTGGAGGGCGGGCGCATCCTGATCGACGGTCAGGACGTGTCGGGAGTGACCCAGGAAAGCCTGCGCGCCCGGATTGCCATGGTCACCCAGGATACATCGTTGCTGCACCGTTCGGTCCGCGACAACATCCGCTACGGCCACCCCGAGGCGAGCGAGGAAGAGATAGCCCGAGCGGCCGGGCTGGCCGCGGCACAGAACTTCATTCCCGATCTGGTCGATCCCCAGGGCCGACGCGGCTATGACGCCCGAGTGGGCGAACGTGGCGTCAAGCTGTCCGGCGGCCAGCGCCAGCGCATCGCGATCGCGCGGGTGATCCTCAAGGATGCGCCGATTCTGGTGCTCGACGAGGCGACCTCGGCGCTCGATTCCGAGGTCGAGGCGGCGATTCAGGGGCAACTTCACAATCTGATGACCGGCAAGACCGTGATTGCCATCGCCCACCGGCTGTCCACCATCGCCGCCCTCGACCGCTTGGTGGTGATGGATCACGGACGCATCGTCGAGCAGGGCAGCCACCAGGAGCTGTTGAACACGGGCGGCCTTTACAGCCAGCTCTGGGAGCGCCAGTCCGGCGGCTTCCTGGGCATGGAGGCGGAGGCCGGGCCGGCGCACGGCGGCGAACTGGAAGGGGCGTACCAAGATCGTTTGCACGGCGAACGCTCGACATAGGCCAGGGCCATGCGAACGCCCTGCTGGTGCGCGCCGCCGCGCCGCCGCCACGCCCGCCGCTGCGCTCTTTCGTCACGGGCGGATATTAATCTTTATACAATATCTGTGCACGACAATGGGGGTTGTCAGGCGGATACGGAAGGATAGTTCTTCCGATGCCGGTGAAATTTGACGATGACCGCCTTCGAACTCAAGGTTCCTTGGGGAAGGTCAGTGAAAGTGCGATAGCAGACTCATGGGGCCTGGGATGATATTAGGGGAAATTGTTCCGCGCCGGTTTCGAGACACCGTCGTCAATGACGCAATATGCCTGATACAGACCATCAGGGCCGGAATAAAGCATCACCGGAAGTTCGCGACCTTTTCGGCCGACGGGCGAAAGGGGCTTTCGGACATCGGTCCGATGGTCGTTTGTGACGGGCCATGACGGCCGTTTATTTTATCTACGGTCTCGCCTTTTTTACCCTTGGCACGGCGGTATTGGCGAAGGGTGTGCCGGTCGGCGCCGGCAGAATTATGCGCGGCATAAGATATGTCGCCATCTTCGGCCTGATCCACGCCGTAACGGAATGGTCGGGCATGGCGAAAATCCTTGCCGGCGATCCGCTGTCCCTGGCAATCCTGGACAGGGTTATCGTGATCTCCGGCGCGACCTCCTTCGCGTTTCTGCTGTATGGCGGCCTTCGCCTCAACGGCCTCGGTTCCCGGTTGGCAACCAGGGCGGCATTCCTGACCTTCGGAATATGGACCCTGTTCTACGCCGGCTTCGAAGCCGAAGCGGTCTCGTACGGCACGGCGGACATGGTATCCAGATACATCATCGGCGTTCCGGGGGCGCTGATCACTGCCCATGCCCTCCAGACAACAGTGCGGATTAAATCGGTGGAACTGGGCCGGCAATACTATTCCCCGGAACTTTCCACCAACCATTGGAAAGCGAAATCCCTGCGCCCGTTATTTGCCGCAACCGCCGCCATCTTCGCCCTGTACGGCATATTGACCGCCGTCGTGCCGCCCGGCGATTTTTTCCCCGCCAAAATCATCAACTCAACGGCATTCCTCGGCATGTTCGGATTCCACGTCGAGTTCGCCCGGATGTTAACCGCCGCCGGCATGACGACCTGCTTTCTCCTGTTCCTGTCCTACTTCAATACGCTGGAGCGACTGACCATGGAGAATGAGGTCACCCTTCGCACCCGGGACGCGACCGCGGCCCTTGTCGAAGCCGAGCGGGCAAACCAGGCCAAGTCCGAGTTTTTGGCCACCATGAGCCATGAATTTCGCACGCCCCTGAATGCCATTCTCGGATTTTCCGATATCATCAGCCATCAGTACCTGGGCCCGCATGGAAAAAAGAAATACATGGAGTACGCCGAGGATATTCACTCCAGCGGCGAACATCTGATGGAAATGGTGAACGATCTTCTCGATATATCGGCCATCGAGGCCGGCAAGCTGTCCTTGAACAAAGAGATGCTGAACGTCGATGAGATGGTCGCGGAAAGTCTCAGTGCCATCGGCCGGAAAGCCCAGGAAAAAGACATCGAACTGATAACGGAAATATCCGAAACTCTCCCGCCCCTCCATGCCGACAAACGCGCGACCCGGCAAATCCTTCTCAATCTGCTGACGAATGCGGTCAAGTTCACACCCGAAGGCGGCAGGATTACGGTGTCGACGAAGGCCTCAAAACAGAATATCGCTTTGAAAGTTGCCGATAACGGGCAGGGCATTCCGGCCGAGAGATTGCTCAACATCACGGAACCCTTCACCAAGGGCGCGGTGGAACCCCACAGAACAGTCGAAGGCTGGGGGCTTGGGTTGGCGATCACGAAATCGCTGATCGACCTCCACGACGGTGATCTCAACATCGCCAGCGAGGTCGGAAAAGGGACAACGGTCACGGTCACGCTGCCTAATACCAAGGCTCATTGATAAAGACCCATTTGATGGGGCTTCGCGGCCCGCCGGACAGGCGCGACAATGGGGGACGGAGGGTGGGGGGGTGTCTGGTATGCTGTGCAGGCCGGGCTGATCGCGATGGCCCCGCCAAGCGAAGGAGACGGTACATGACGGAACGGTGGCGGAAAATAGCACAATGGGCGGCGTTGGGGGCGTTGTCGGGAACGCTCGCGACACTGGCGTTCTTCATTCCGCAATGGCTGAATTTTTACGATGCGCTTGAGGGAGAACTCAGCATCGCCGGCTTTGATATCTCGTTCTCGCCGCTGTCGCTCGCGCCGGGTCTCGTCTTCGGGCTGATCCTGGGGTATGTGCTGAGGCGCGAGGGTCTGGTGTCCGGCGGACGTTACGCCGCCTATATCGTGGCGGCGGGGCTGTCCTACTTCGTCGCGGTCCAGATGGCCCTCAATATTCTCATAGAGATACTGGACAACATCATCCTTGTCGGCATCGCCGCCGGTGCGATCGGGGCCACGCTGCTGGCCGCCGCCACCGCCGCCCTGATCCCGGACTATCGCCATTCCCGCCCCATGATGGCAATGATCCTGTCCGGCACAGCCCTCGGCGCAACACTGTTTTTCGCCATCAGCAGCGAGCATTTTTTCGGCTGGCTGCTGCTCTTCGCCCCCTGGCAGGCAGGCTACGCCGCCGCCATGGCGCTGGCGCTGGCGGACTAGAGCCATTACTGTTTTGAACTAACGGAACCTGGGCCTTCCGCACGATTTCCCCATTTGCTAGGAATTCCGTAAGGTTTTTGTGTCTTTGATAGGGCCGCGGGCGCGATATTCGCGCCGACGAGGGGCATAAATGGCTAATTTCATTACGTTCATACGTCTGATCCTGCTGTTCGTGCTGGTCCTGCTCATCTATTGGGCGGACCCGTCGTGGCAGCGCGTCAACATGCCACTCATGTTTTTCATCATGGTGCTGGATGCGCTGGACGGCTGGGTCGCTCGGAAATTCAACGAATCCTCTCTGTTCGGCGCGGTGTTCGACATCGCCGTTGACCGCATCGTCGAGACCGTCCTGTGGGTGGTTCTGGCTCATATCGGGCTGGTGCCGGTCTGGGCGGCGATCGTGTTCATCGTGCGCGGCAATCTTGTCGATACGATCCGCAATTCCATGGCCGCCTCGCAGGGCGTGACCCCCTTCGGCATGATGACATCGCCGCTGGGCCGGCTGCTGGTCAGCAGCCATTTCAGCCGTGGCTTTTACAACACGGTGAAGATCGCAACATTCGGCTGGGTCCTGATGATCCAGCCCATGCCCGTCATCTACCCCGATTACTGGGCCGATATCAGCGAAATTTCCGGCGTTATCACCATGGTTCTGGTCTGGACGTCCGTGATCCTGTGCCTGGTGCGCGGCGCGCCGGTCGTTATCGAGTTTCTGGCCACGCCCAAGGAAACGAAATGAGCGTCGCGCTGATCGATGTGGACGGCACGCTGCTGACCGGATCGCGCAGCAGCGAGGCGCTGTTCATCCGTTACCTGCTGCGCAACGGCCTGCTGGGGCCCCGGCAGATGGGCGCGGCCGCCTGGTTCATGGCCCGCCATGGCCTGGCGCATGGCCGCCATGCCTTCCGCAAGAACAAGGCCTATCTGGCGGGATTGAGGCTGGCTGAAATCGCGGCAATCGCCGAGACTTTTACGGCCGATGAATTGACCCCGATTCTCGACCAGGCGCTGCTGCGGCGGATGGACGAGCATCGCGCGGCCGGCACACCCGTCATGCTGCTGACCGGTACACCCGATTTTATCGCCACGCCCCTGGCCCGGCTGGTCCGGGCCGATGGTTGGCGCGGCGCGCGATATGCGGTGCGCGACGGCGTCTTTCAGGCGGCACTCCCGGTCGAACATCCGCTGGGCCTCGACAAGGTCCGCGCGGCGATGGCGTTGTGCGAAGAGGGCGGGTCCACCCTGCGCGACGCCACGGCCTACGCCGATTCCAGCCACGATCTGCCGCTGCTGCAGGGGGTGCGCCGCGCCGTGGTCGTGCGCCCCGACGACAAGCTGCTCGCCGAGGCAAAAGCGCGGGGCTGGGAAATCATGGGCGCCGCCGCGCCGGACAGCGATCCCCGAATCCCGCAGGGCCGCGCCACACACGCCTGATCCGGCTACCCCACGAAGACGTGACCGCCTGTGCGAATTTGCCCGGTGACATATTCGTGCCCGTGAATTTATAGTGCCGTCCGGACGGGACATCCAAGCCCCGCCAACAATAGGATGGCGTGCATGGCGGCAGACCGAGGAAGGCGGGAGTTCCTTCGATTGACCGGGGGCGCCGCGCTGGCGGCACCTTTGATATGGACGCGAAACGCCCGCGCTCAGGCGGCCCGTGTCGTTGTCATCGGCGGCGGCGCCGGGGGCGCCATTCTGGCGCGGACATTGGCGCGGTCCGGGGCCGGCCTCGATATAACCCTGGTCGAGCCGAAGGCCCGTTACACGACCTGCTTCTTCAGCAACCGGTATATTATCGGGTTGCAGGATTTCGACTCGATTACGCACGGATATGAACGTCTGGCCGACGATCACGGCGTGCGCGTGCTGCATCAGGCAGCCACGGCAATCGATGCGCAAGCCAGGACGGTAAAGCTGTCGGGCGGCGAAACCATTGGCTGGGACCGGCTGGTGGTGGCGCCGGGTATCGATTTTCGCTGGGACGCGATCGAGGGATACGGGCCGCAAGCCGCCGAAATCATGCCCCATGCCTGGCGTGCCGGCGCGCAGAGCCAGATCTTGCGCGCGCAACTGGAAGCCATGGAGGACGGCGGCACCTTCCTGATCGCGCCGCCGGAAAGCCCATATAGATGCCCGTCGGGTCCCTACGAGCGGGTTTCGCTGGTCGCCCATTATTTTAAACAGGCGAAACCGAAATCAAAAATCCTCATCCTCGACGCCAAATCCGAATTCCCGCTGCAGGCGCAGTTCGAGGAAGGCTGGGCCAATCATTACGCCGACATGATCGAGGTAATCCCCGCCGATTTTTCCGGCGGTCCCAGGGCCGTCAATCCTTCCGCCATGACCGTGATGAGCGAGGAGGATGATTTCAAAGTCGCGGTCGCCAATATCATCCCGCCCCAGTTTTCCGGCAAGATCGCGCGCGACGCAGGGCTTGCCGACGACAGCGGCTGGTGCCCGGTCAATCAGGAAAATTTCGAATCCGCAATCATCCCCGGCATCCATGTGATCGGCGACGCGGCCATCGCCTCGCCGATGCCCAAGGCCGGTTATACGGCGAATCTGCAGGCGAAAATATGTGCGCGAGACATCATCCTGACGCTGACCGGCAAAGCCGTGGATCCCCCCGTCACCAGCGGCGCCTGCTGGAGCCATATCACGCCCGACAACGCGGTCCGTGAATATGCGGAATATGAAATCAGCGGCGGCACGATCAAGCGCACGATCCTGGATATCAGCCTGACCGGCGAAGACGACAATTTGCGCGCCGCCACCGCCGGCGCCGCCGACCGCTGGTACCGCGACATTACCCAGGAAATGTTCGGTTGATTCCGCCCACCCGGGGGGGTGAAGATTTTTACTTGATTCTCCAATAGATTTTGTGTGTAATTCACCTGCTGGTAGAAAATGCCGCCGAGAACGTCGGCGCCGCCGGCGATAAAGACGATTCACCCTCCGGCGCGTAAGGGAGGACCAAGGGAGGAGCGTCAATGATAAAACTTCGAGTCTGGGCCATAACTTCATTCGCGGCCTGCCTGTATGTTGGCTTATCCTACCCGGCAACGGCGTGGGCGGACGAACTTTACGAATACGGCGAATATCTCTCCGGCGAATGCACGGCCTGCCACCAGCTTAGCGGCAAGGCCGACGGCATCCCGTCGATCACCGGCTGGCCGGTGAAGACCTTCATTACAGTTTTGAAATCCTACAGGGAAGACGCCCAGGAGAACCAGGCGATGCTGAGCGTTGCGAAACGCTTGACCGACGAAGACATCGAGGCGCTTGCGGTTTTTTTTCAGCAACAGGGACAATAAGGAGACGATGACATGACCAGAAATATCACCAGACGTGAATTCGGTATAATCGCGGGCGCCGCGGCCGGCAGCCTGGCGGCGCCGGCAATCGCGCAGGGCAAGCCAAAGCTCGTCGTGATCGGCGGCGGACCGGGCGGAGCGACGGTTGCGCGTTATGTCGCCAAGGATTCCAAGGGCGCGATCGACGTAACGCTGGTCGAGGCCAACGCGACACATACCACATGTTTTTTCAGCAATCTGTATCTCGCCGGGCTCCGGACCTTCGATTCGATCACCCACAGCTACAACAAGCTTTCGTCCGACTACGGCATCAACGTCGTGAAGGGGTTCGCAATCGGCGTGGATGCGTCCAGACGCACCGTCAGCCTGGCCGGCGGCGAAAAGATATCCTACGACAAACTGGTGATAGCGCCGGGCATCGACTTCAAGTTCGAAGCCTATGAGGGTTACAGCGAAGCGGCGACCTCGACGATCACGCATGCCTGGAAGGCGGGCCCGCAGACGCAGGTTCTCAGGCGCCAGCTGGAAGCAATGGACGATGGGGGCGTTTTCGTGATTGCGCCGCCGCCGAACCCGTTCCGCTGCCCGCCCGGGCCGTACGAACGGATCTCGATGGTGGCCCATTATTTCAAGCAGCATAAGCCGAAATCGAAAATCATCTGTGTTGACGCCAAGGACAAGTTCTCCAAGCAGGGCCTGTTCCAGGAAGGCTGGGACACCCATTACGACGGCATGATCGAATGGCTGCCGCTGAAGATCACCGGCGGCGTCAAGGCGGTCGACGTAAAGGGCATGGCGCTGCGTACCGGCGGCGATACCATCAAGGGCGCCGTCATCAATGTGATTCCGCCGCAGAAGGCTGGCAACATCGCCATCGCGGCGGGGCTGGCCAACGAGTCCGGATGGTGTCCGATCGACCCCTTCACCATGGCATCGACCCGCGCACCCAATATCTATGTGATCGGCGATTCCAGCATCGCCGCGGCGATGCCCAAATCGGGCTTTTCCGCCAACAGCCAGGCCAAGTCATGCGCCATGGCGGTCCGGCATGAGTTGACCGGCTCCAAGGCGTTCGATCCGCGCTACAGCAATACCTGCTGGAGCCTGATCTCGCCCGACAACGCGGTGAAGGTCGGCGCTTCCTACAAGGCGACCAAGGAGAATATCGCCAAGACCGACGGCTTCATCAGCAAGACCGGCGAGGAAGCGGCCCTGCGCGCCACGACCTCCAAGGAAGCCTTCGGCTGGTATGACGGCATCGCCGCCGACATTTTCGGCTGATCGAATCCTTCGACTGGCATGAAACTGGGGCGCCGCCGGGCGCCCCTTTTTCGCTTGCATACCAGGGAGGGATCGCGCCTGCTCGGTAAAGCACGTTACATCCCGTTCAAACTGTAGGCGGCGGGGGCTCCGACGTAACAATCTCTTCCTCCGCCACCATCCCCTCGCGGCGGCGGGTGGCGATCAGGGTGGCGGCCCAGCCGAGGCCCAGGGCGGCGCAGGCCGCGAGGATCGGCGTCAGGCCGCCGGCGAAGCTCTCGGCAAAACCCGGCGCCGCCAGGCGGGTCGCGATCAGCGCGACAATCGCGGCCGCCAGCGCCGACAGCGCGGCGACAAGGCTCCAGGCCATGCGATAGAGGCCCTCATTACGCTCCAGGGGCAAATAGAGCAGGGGCCGCAGCCCCATGGCGGCGACATACAGCCCGGCCAGAAGCCCGATCCGGTCCAGCCCGCCGCTCTCCATCCCCGCCCAGCCCAGCAGACCCTGGATGGCCTGCTGCAACTCCACCATCCCCGCCAGCACCAGCGCATAAACCCCCACAAACGCCGTAGCTCGCGCCCAGCGCGGCACTGGCGGTGACAGGGCGGGGGATGGATCGAATTTCTCCAGGTCGCTCATTTCGGGTCTCCCTCATCTTGTCGCGGCCCGCCGTCATTCGGGTCGGGCCGGCGCAGTTCGCGTATCACGACGCGGATAAACAGCACCGCGACGACCCCCAGCACCAGCAGATTGACCGTGATACGCAGAAAACCGCCCTCACCCATCGGGACAAGATCGGACAGGCCGAGATAGAGCGCGATCCGCGCCAGCGGGTCGGCCAGCAGGATGCCGGCGCCCGCGCCCAGCCCCATGGCGCCCAGCCGCAAGCCGCGATCGCTCATTATATCACGTCGGAAAAACAGAATGATCAGCACCGCCAGAATCGGCAGCGCCGCCGCCTCGATCAGCCCATCCGGCCCCGGCCCGGTTAAAAAACCGGCTTTATCCAGCGCGCCCTCGACCCGGGCCCCGAGATGGAGAACGCCTTCGCTGGCCAGCACCGCCGCCCCCACCAGCACGGCAAGCCGCCCCGCCTCGATGCGCCGCCCCCGAATATCGACGCCGTCACGGGGGTTGGTCATGTTTTTCGTCCTTCCTGTTTTGTTATGGTTGATGCGCGCATCCTATCGCGACATGCCCCGACTACCATGGACTGTCCCGCCCGGCCAAACGGTGGGCGGCGGCGCGAGCGGCCCATCCGATGAAGAACGCGGCGATTAGCGAGCCCAACCCCAGCGGGATCACGATCAGGCGCGGTTCTTCCAGCGGTCCGGCCCAGCCCCAAGGCTATGCCATCAGGCGTATTATACTCACGAACATCGCGCGCCCGCGCTTCCGTCCCGGAGATTTTGACGCTCATGGCGTGTCTCCTTCTGCTTCTTCCGCCCCAACCGGGCGGCGGCCCAGTGTCCAGGTCACGGCGTAGGCGACGGGGACCAGCAGCGCCGCCGACAGGAGCACCGCCGCCTTCATGGCCTCGAAAATTCCGCGCTCGGGGGCCAGGGCCATGATCAGGGAGGCGCCGCCCATCAGGCTGGCCCCCGCCAGCGCCGCCGTCCCAAGCCCCGCCAGAATGCTGAACATCACCGCGCGCCGGTCCGGTGGGCGGCACCATATGGCGGTCATGGCGGCCACGATTCCCATCATGAGCGCATTCGGCACTGCATTCAAAAATCCAAGCCCTTCCAGTTCCGGATAGCCATGGGTCCATTGGATCGACAGGCGAAGGCCAACCACGAAAACCACCAGGCCCAACCCCAGCCCGGCCAGCAAGCCCCATCGCGTTATGGGCTTCCATGCCTTGGGGTTGGTCGGCGAATATTCCGGACCCGGCCCGGATTGCGCGCGCACGGCCGGCATGGCGAGGCCGGCGATCACGAGACCGGCAAGGACAGCCAGCAGTTCCATGCCGCTTCGCCCGCCGGCCATCCAGCGCAGCGCCAGGATACCGCCGCCGACCGCCAGGATCACCAGAAAGGCGCCCAGAACGGCGGTCAGCCAGGCCCGCCGCCCCCGCGGCTGGCCGCCGACGAAGATAAGCGTCGGGAACAGCAACAACGCCATATTCCCCACCGAGCCGAAATCGTACAAGCCGAACGAACGGACCGCGCCCAACCC
>CBFDDT010000059.1:0-20255 GCA_965603635.1 uncultured bacterium
GCCTCGCGGGTCGAGGATCGCATGTACCAAGCCTGGCAGCGCAACGTCGGAAAAAGCCAGCGTAAGCGGGGCGAACGGCCCCATCTCGTCGCCAGTTCGCCGGCCATGCTCAGGGCGTTGGAGATCGTCGAAGTCGTGGGGCCGACCACGGCGACCGTGCTGGTCACCGGGGAGACCGGCGTCGGCAAGGAGGTCATTGCGCGCGCCGTTCATGCCATCAGCGATCGATGGGGTCGCGGGTTCGAGGCGGTAAATTGCGGCGCCATTCCGGAAAGTCTGATTGAAAGCGCATTATTCGGTCACGAAAAGGGCGCCTTCACGGGGGCCTACGAGGTCCAGCACGGTCTGTTCGAGCGAGCCGACGGCGGAACCCTGTTCCTGGACGAAATCGACTCGCTGCCGCTCGCGGTGCAGGTGCAGTTGTTACGGGTCCTGCAAGACGGAGAGTACCGGCGAGTCGGCGGCAAGCACGCCATGCAGTCGGATGTCCGTGTGATCGCCGCGGCAGGCCGGCCCCTCGACGATCTTGTGGCGAATGGAAGCTTCCGGGAAGACCTGTTCTACCGGCTAAACGTCGTGCCGATTTACATCCCGCCACTGCGCGACCGATCGGAAGAGCTGGAGGATTTCGTCGAATACTTCCTGCAACGGCTTTCCAAACGATACGGAAAACCCCTGACGGGAGTGACGCGCGGGGTCATGCAGTCCATCCACGCACACGATTGGCCGGGAAACGTCCGGGAACTGGAGAATACGTTGGAGCGGTCGTTCCTGTTCTGCAAGAACTCGGTGCTGGAAAGATTGATGTTCGACGATGGCGGGCCTCGCGGCGACAAGCCGCAAACCGCCGATCTGCCGCTTCGCGACGCCAAGAAGCTCGCCGCCGATCAGGTGGAGGAGGCGATCCTAAAGGATCATCTGCGCCTTTGCGCGGGGAACGTCACGGCCGTCGCGCGGTCGCTGCGGATGACACCGCGAGCGGTGCATCAAAAGCTGGTATCGCACCATATCGATCCCGTGCCATATCGGGGACGCGGCGCAAGCGAGGACGACCACGCCCTGGACGCCGCCAATCACTGATACCGGGGCGGCGCGGGAAAATCTCTGTTTCCGTGCGCCTAGAGCAATATCCGATCGGATCGAACCGATCCGATTCAATCCGATCGGATAAAATTGCTCGCCATTTTAAGAAGATAGAGCATCTTTATCCGATCTATTGGATCGCATAAGCGATTCCAATTGATCGGATGATGCTCTAGGTATTGCGGCCCTGCTTTGCCTTGCCCATGACCCTGGCGGCGATGTCGTTCATGCCGTTGGCCTGGGCCTCGCGCTGCTCTCTGGACAGGCTGGCGATACGGGGGCACCATGCCGGTCGTTGGCTTTGTCCGCATGGTAGAGGGCGGAACCAGGGAAACGGGGGTCACGGTGAGTTCGGAACGTCAAGGTTCTCTTCTGGAATCGTTGCCGGAGCATGAATTCGAACGGCTGCGTCAGGTCGCGGTCACGCGCGGTTACCGGGACCGGCAGACGATCTTTGCGAAGGGCGATGAAGCGGCGGGGCTGTTTGTGGTGACACAGGGCCGGGTTCGCATCGTCGCCAACTCGGCCGAGGGCAAGGAAGTGATCCTGCGGGTGCTGGAACCGGGCGAGATATTCGGCGAGATCGCGATGCTGGACGGTGGCGAGCGCACGGCGGACGCGGTCGCCGACGGCGACAGCGAGCTGATGTATGTGGGCCGCGCCGATTTTTTCTCGTTTCTGGAGGGCAATCCCAAGCTCTGCATCGAATTGCTGGAGCTGGTCTGCGGGCGGCTGCGCTCGACCAGCGAGCAGCTTGAGGATTTCAGTTTCCTGGATCTGCGGACGCGCCTGGCCAAGCGCCTGCTGCAACTTGCCGACGAGCATGGCGAGGCGGTGGCCGGGGGAACCCACATCGCGATGACCCTGTCGCAGCAAACGCTGGCGGCGATGATGGGCACCTCGCGCGAGGCGGTGAACAAGCAGTTGCGCATCTGGGAGGAGAAGGGCCTCGTCGCGCTGGGGCGAAGTTCGATCACCCTGATCGACCGGGACGCCCTGGAGGCGATTACCGAATAGATGTTCGGGCCGTTCCGCATCCAGTGGTGTGAATCAGCCGGATGGCAGGCGTTAATTCAGTGAATTCGCCGGCTGTAATAAACCGGTCAGCTTCGGGCTTTTTTCCCTTTGGCCGGCATTTTGGCGCCGGCCCTGGCGGCGATGTCGTTCATGCCGTCGCCCAGGGTTGGGCGGTCCTCGCGATAGAACAGGCCCATTGCCGGAGCATCCATCCGGGTCGCCTGCTCCAGCGCGGCAAGGCGATCGGACGGGTCGTGGTCCGCCGGCAGGTCGCGCACGCTGACATCCAGGTTGGCGTAGGTTTTTTCCGTCTTGTCGAAGGTGACGCAGGGCGACAGGATATGCAGATATGAAAAGCCGCGATGGGCGACCGCCGCGGCGATCATGTCGGTCAGGTGGTGGGGCAGGCCGGCATAGGCTTGGCCAACCCAGCTCGCCCCATGGGACAACAGCATCATCAGCGGGTTGAGCGGTTTGTCGTGGCTGGCGTATGGGGTGGAGGGCGTGACGAACCCCTCGGCCGAGGTCGGCGAGGTCTGGCCCTTGGTCAGCCCGTAGATGCCGTTGTCGAACACCAGATAGGTAATGTCCACATTGCGCCGCGCGGCATGGGGGATATGACCACCGCCGATCGCGAAGGCATCGCCGTCGCCGCCCACAGCGACCACCGTCAGCTTGTCGTTGGCCACTTTTACCCCGGTCGCCACAGGCAGCACGCGGCCATGCAGGGTGTGGAAGCCGTATGTCTCCATGAAGAAGGGGAAGCGCGAGGCGCAGCCGATGCCCGAGACGATTACCGCATCCTTCATCGGCACGGCCAACCGGTTGAACGCGATGGCGACGCCCTCGGCGACGCTGAAATAGCCGCAGCCCGGGCACCATGTGGGCAGCGACGAGGAACGGTAACTCAGATGCCCGTCGCCGCGCACCTCGTTCAGCTTGTCTTCCAGATAGACGGGTTTAAGCGGTTCGTTCATGTTTTCAGTCCTCAGGCCGCCCTGTCTCGCGCCAGCCGGCGAATTTCGGCGAGGATTTCCTCCACCGGCATCGGCGTGCCCGTGGAACGGGCCAGTTTGGTCACCGGCCGCCCCAGCGCGCCCGAAATCAGGTTCGCGAATTGCCCTTCATAGTTCAACTCGGGAACCAGCACCGTGCCGCAATCGTCCATGAAGGCCTCGATCCGCTGCCTGGGCAAGGGCGACAGCATCACTACCTTCATTGCCGAACAGCGGATGCCCTCGTCCTGGGCGGCGAACATGGCTTCGAGAATCTCGCCGAAGGTTGAGCCCCAACCCAGAATGCCGACATCCACCGGCCCCTCATCGCCAAAGCGCTTGCAGATGGTGAAGTCCGGATGGCTGAGCGCGCCCTCCAGCTTCAGGTGGCGTTTGTCGTTCATCGCCTGGTGATTTTCCGGCACGTCGCTGGGCTTGCCCATCTGATTGTGCTCCAGACCGGTCACCGTATGCATGCCCCCGCCCTCGCCGGGCAGGGCGCGCGGGCTGATATGGTCCGGGGAATCGGCGAAGCGCATATAGTCGCCGCCGCCGGGCGCCATCTTCTTATTGAGATCCGGGGCGAATGGGTTCTTGTCGGGCAGCACCACGGTCTCGTAGCGGTTGGAAAGATACAGATCCAGCAGCACGATAACCGGTGTCTGATATTGCTCCGCCATCTCCAGCGCCTTGCCGGCGGTGCGGTAGCAACCGTCCACATTGGTCGGGGCAAGCACGATCCGCTGGGCGTCGCCGGCGCCGCCGAATACCGCGAGGTTGAGGTCGGACTGTTCGGTCTTGGTCGGCATGCCGGTGGACGGGCCGCCGCGCTGACTGACGAAAACCACCGACGGCACCTCGCCCATCACGCCCAGCCCCAGCATCTCGGCCATCAGCGCCAGGCCGGGGCCGGAGGTCGCCGTCGCCGTGCGGGCCCCGGCATAACCGGCGCCGATAGTGGCCGCGATGGCGGAAATTTCGTCCTCGGTCTGCAGCACCCGGCCGCCATGTTTGGGCAGTTCCGCCGCCAGCCGCTCGAGGATCGTGGTCGCCGGCGTGATCGGATAGCCGAAGAAGGTATTCAGCCCGGCGTCGATGCAGCCGCGCACCACCGCGCCGTTGCCGGTCATCATGGTTGCCTTCTCGCCATCGCCATTGTGGACCGGGGGGCCGATGTCGATATCGTCCAGCTTGAACACGGCCTTGCCGGCCTCGAACCCGGCATCGAAGGCGGCGGTGTTTTGCTCGGTAACGGCCTTCGCCTTGGTGCGGAACTTATCGGCGATGACCTCGCGAAACGCCTGGGGCTCGATACCGTAGAGCCCGGCAAGATAACCCAGCACCACGATATTGCGCGACCGCGCCGAAGCCGTCGCGCGCTCCGAAATGCCGCGCACCTGCATGCCGTAGGGCAACTGGCTGGGTTTCACATGGGCGGTCATATGGCCGCCTTCCGGCAATTTGGCGACCGGCGAGGACTCGTAGATGACGGCGCCGTAATCGCGAACCTCGCCGACATGGGGAATGGCGTAGCTGTCGTCCAGCGAGATCAGCACGTCGGAGTGGCGCTTCAGCGAATAAGCCTGTTCGGTGGTGACGCGCACCCGCGAGATACATTTGCCGAAGCCGCGGATTTCCGGCGGGTAGATGTCGAAGGCGATGACCTTGTAACCCATCCGCGCCATCGCCCGCTTCAGGATATCGCCGGCCGCGATGGTGCCGTCGCCCGCCGAGCCGATGACCGCAAACTGTATGTCGGTGCCGTTCTTGTTCATCTAATACTCCCAGAAGGGCGATGCGAGATGGCCCTTCTTGTCGACGCGAAGGCGCTCGTCCTCCAGCCCCTCGAAGGCCTCGTTGGCGCCGGTAACGTTGCGCGCCGCCACTTCGCCCATCAGCCGGACATTGTTCCAGCCGTAATAGAACCGGTAGGTATTGTCTTCCGCCGACCAGATCTGGCAGACGTCACCGGCCGCCCAGATGTTTTCGTCGGTCGTATGCAACATCGGATCGACCAGCAGGCCGCGCTCGATATCGACGCCGGATCCCAGCATGAATTCGGCGGTAGGGGCTAATCCATAAGACGGCATCACCACGTCGCCCAGGACGTCGCCGCCATCCTCGAAAACCACGCGGCGGGCGGGTTTTCCGGGCTCCCCTTCCTCCACCGCGACGGGGCGGACGCCATCGATGACCTCTATGCCCATATGTTCCAGCGCCTTGACGAAACCTTCACGCTCATCGTCATGAATCCTGTGGGGCCAGAAGGTATATTCATTGGTCAGCAGGACGACCCGATAGCCGGTATCGATCAGGGTGCGGGCCAGGTCCAGCCCGATCATGTCGCCGCCCAGCATGATCAACGCGCCACCCGCGGGCATTGCCTTGTATGTGGAAATGGCGGCCTCGAACGAGTTGAACCCGCTCATCAGGCCGCGATAGTCGCTGAGATCCTCCGGCAGATAACCCTGCCCGCCGGCGCAAACCAGCAGCCGGTCGTAATGCATGACCTCGTTATGGGCGAAGGCGATCGCGCGGTTGCGGCCATCGACATCGGTAACGCGGCTGTTGCGGCGCAACGTGATGTCTTGGTCGTCGTAATAGGACAGGGGGTGGACCAGAATCTCGCGCCAGTCATAGCAGCCGCGGAAAACCCGGGGCAGGTCGTAGCGGTTATAGAAGGGCAGACTACCCATCGTGATGATGGTGATGCGGCAGTCCGGGTCGCGTTCGCGCAGCGTCATTGCGGCGCCGTTGCCCGCGCTGCCGTTGCCGATGATGACATTGTGAATCGCTTCGCCCATGTTCACAAATCCCGTGTGACGAATTCGTTGCGGGTAATGGTTATGCATTTGGTCGGGCAGACCATGAAACAGGCGCCGCAGCGGATGCATTCGTTATTGTCTATCCAGATCGCGCCGACCTCGTCCCACTGCCGGGTTTCCCGCAGCTCGCCATAGGTTCCGTCCTCGCGGATTTCCACGCCCTCGACCAGCTTGATGCAGTTCTTCGGCGCAACCTCGATGCAGGCGCGGCAATAGATGCAGTTGTCGACGTCGATCTGATATTTCAGGTTACACAGGTAACATCGCTTCGACTCGGTCTCGGACAGCTCCTCGCCATAACCGGTTTCCACCTCGCAGGTCAGCTTTGTGGTCCGCTTGGCCAGGGGGGCCGTCGGCATATGCTGGCCTTCGATAAAATCGAAGGCGCGTTCGCGCAGCGGGCCGTCAACGGGCTCGATGCGCACCATCTGACGGCGGCGCTGATGACCCATCAGCCAGTGATCGATGCCGCCCGCGATATGGCGGCCATTGCCGATGGCCTCGATGATGGTGGTCGGGCCGGAAACGAAGTCGCCGGCGGCGAAGATGCCCTTTACCGATGTCTTGCCGGCCTCGCCGACCTTTACGCTGCCCCAGCGGTCCAGTTCCAGCTTCACGTCCAGACAATCGTTGACCGTGCGCTGGCCGATGGCGATCAGCAATGTGTCGCAGGGTTCGGTGAATTCGGAGCCCTCGATCGCGATGGCCTGGCGACGGCCGTTGTCGCGCCAGCCGCCCAGACGGTTCTGCACGAACTCGATGCCGTGCAAGGCGCCGTTCTCGTCGGCCAGCAGTTCCACCGGCGAACGCAGGCCCTTGATCCGGATGCCCTCGCGCTTGGACTCGAATATTTCGTCCTTGGCGACAGGGATATATTCTTCCGCCGTGCGGATATGAATAGTGACTTCCTCCGCGCCCAGCCGTTTGGCGACGCGCGCGCAATCCAGCGCGGTAAAGCCGGCGCCGACCACGGCAACACGCTTGCCTACCTTCTTTTTCTCGCCGCGATGCAGCTCCATCAGGAAATAGAGCCCGTATTCGACACCCGCGATCGAGGTGGGATCGTCCTTGCCCGCGCCCTCCTTCAAAGGCAGCTTCACCGGCGCCATGCTGCCGGTGGTCAGCAATACGGCATCGTAATCCTTGCGCAACCGCGCCAGGGGCGTCTGGCCTGCCTCGTTTCCGATCTCGACGCCGGTGCGCAACTCCACGCCCAGCCGCAACGCATTGTGCAGTTCCACATGCAGAACGTCGCGCGGCAGGCGGAAGGACGGTATGCCATAGCGCAGCATGCCGCCAGGATCGCGCTCGCGCTCGAAGATGGTCACGTCGTGGCCCAGCAACGAGAGATCATGCGCCGCCGCCACACCGGCCGGCCCGGCGCCGACAACCGCAACCCGCTTGCCGGACGGCGTATAGAGGCTTTCGGTAATCCGGTGGCCGACATGCTTCAGGTCGCTGGCCGACCGCTTCAGATGGCAGATATTGACCGGCGCGCCATTGCCCGGCTGGCCATGGCGGCAGACATCCTCGCAGGGGCGCGAACAGATGCGGCCCAGAACGCCGGGCAGCACATTGGCCTCGCGATTGATTTCGTAGGCGCGGCCGTAATCCTGTTCCATGATCGCCTGGATATAAGCGGGGATGTTGGTCGAGGCCGGACAGGCGGACTGGCAGGGGATATTCTCGCGAACCCAGCCGATATCGCGCGGATCGTCGGAATACCAGACCCCGTCCTCGCCAGGCGTGGGCGCGGGACGTGTCGCGCCGGCCTTTTTCGCTTTCCGGCGTTCAGCCATCGGCGTCTCCCGGCGCCAGCGCGGCCAGGCGGTCGATATCCTCGCGCAGCGCCTGGAAATAATCGGCGACGACCTCACCGAACAGCGGATCGTCCTTGTCGCCCAGTTTTGCGTCAATTTCGGCCCAGTCGTCCTGCGACAGGACCTGCCGGGCCGCCGGGAAGACGTGCAGTTCCTCGCGGGCAATGTGGTGGCGGTAGCGATGGATGAAATCGCGGGTCAGATTATGCACCTGTTCGCGGTTCACGGGCTCCTCGGCCCGGGCGAGCTCGATCAACGCCGAAAGAGACAGGGTCATTTCGGCCAGACTGCGGTGCTCCTCCTCCAGATCGCCGACTTCCGCGGCGAGAACGGGATCCCGGCCACGCAGAATACCGTAAACGAGATCTTCCTTGGGATGGTGAACCGCGTCGGGATATTCCATGCAATATTGCAGCATGACCCCTATCATATCGTAATCGGCGGCTTCACCGGCCGTGAACAATCCCAGCTGCCGATCAAGAAGATCCAGCAGCTTCGACAGGTCGGCATGCTCCTTGTGGAGCCGGTTCAATACTTCCGGCACGATTTCCGCCTTTCCACCCACCTAATACCTTTATTCTGCCCGAAAGTGTAGACTACAGAGGTTTACAACAAATTGACCTGCGTCAACGTTACACCTAGTGGAGTGAATTGGAACCATGCCGGAACAATCCCAAAATCGCTGCGATATCGCGTTTCGCAACGCCACCATCATCGATGGGACGGGCGCGGCGCGGTTCGCCGGCGATGTCGCGGTAAAGGACGACCGCATTGCCGCCATGGGCGATCTGGGCCAGATGGCGGCCGGGCGGGAAGTGGATTGCGCCGGGGCCGTGCTGGCGCCGGGTTTCATCGACGTTCATACCCATGACGATCACGCGCTCTTGATGCGCGACGCGATGGTTCCCAAGATCACCCAGGGCGTCACCACGGTGGTCACCGGCAATTGCGGCATCAGCCTGGCGCCGATAACGCTAAAAGGCCCGCCGATCCCGCCGCTCGATCTGCTGGGCGGGACCGAGGATTACCGCTATTCCAGCTTCGACTCGTATATCGCCGCGCTCGAAGTGGACGGCGCGCCGGTCAACGCCGCGCCGATGGTCGGCCATACCACGCTGCGCGCCGCCGCCATGACCGATCTGGACCGCCCGGCAAACGACCGCGAGATCGCCGCCATGCAGGCGCTGGTGCGCGAATGCGTCGAGGCCGGGGCGGTGGGGCTGAGCACCGGGCTGTTCTACGGCCCGGCGTGCGAGGCGCCGGCGCAAGAGGTTGCCGCGCTGCTGGAGGGGCTGACCGGAACCGGCGCGGTTTACACCACCCACATGCGCGACGAGGGCGACCATATCGTCGACTCGCTGAATGAGTCCTTCGACACCGCGGGCGGGGCCGGCGTGCCGCTGGTGGTCTCGCACCACAAATGTTCGGGGCGCAATAATTTCGGGCGTAGCCGCGAGACCCTGCCGATGTTCGATGCGGCCCGCGCCCGCCATCCGGTGTCGCTGGACGTCTATCCTTACGCCGCCAGCTCCACCGTGCTGCTGGACGACTATATGGACAAGGCCGACCGCATCATGATCGCCTGGTCCGCGCCGCACCCGGAAATTTCGGGTCGGTATCTGGACGAGATCGCCACCGAATGGGGCTGCGAGCAGGGCGACGCCTTCCAGCGGCTGAAACCCGGCGGCGCGATCTATTTCGTGATGGACGAGGAAGACGTCAGGCGGATTTTGTCATACCCGCACAGCATGATCGGATCCGACGGGCTGCCCCACGACCGCCACCCGCATCCCCGCCTGTGGGGCGCCTTCGCCCGGGTGCTGGGCCATTACGCCCGCGATGTCGGCCTGTTTTCGCTGGAGACCGCCGTGCACAAGATGACCGGCCTGTCGGCGGAAAAATTCGGCCTGGCCGGGCGCGGAATCATCCGCGAGGGCGCCTTCGCCGACCTCACCCTCTTCGACCCCGCGGCCATCATCGACCGCGCCACCTTCGAAGCCCCCGCCCAGCCGGCCGCCGGCATCGAAATGGTCATGGTCAACGGCGTCCCTGTGCTGGAGGAAGGCACGCCGACGGGGGCGAGGCCCGGCCGGGCGCTGAGAAGGGTAGCTTAGAGTATTTCAAGATTAATCGGGGCCGACGCTCTGGGCGGCGGGGCTACTCCCCGGCGCATCCTTCGACAGGCTCAGGATGAGGAGTATGTATTTAAATTTAAAGAAAAATCCTCATCCTGAGCCTGTCGAAGGATGAAGCCACTCGGCCACCCTCCAGGGAGCGGGCCTCGCCCTGATACCAAAGCCCTCAAATAGCCTCGGCCACCATGTCGATTGCGCCGCAGGGGCATTCGGTGGCGCACAGGCCACAGCCCTTGCAGAAGTCGTAGTTGAATTCGAAGCGCTTACCCGGGCCCAGCTTGACCACCGCATTGTCCGGGCAGACGCCGTAACAATTGTCGCATTCGAAGCAGTTGCCGCAGGACAGGCAGCGCCGCGCCTCGAACAGCGCATTGGTCTCGTCCAGCCCACCGTGGATTTCATCGAAACTGGTCTGCCGCCGGATCAGGGCAAGCGCCGGCTGTACGGTCTTGGGGGCGTCCGTGTAGTACCAGCTGTTCAGCCGTTCATAGTCCGCGAGTCTGTCATTGACGGCCGGCACATATTGTTCGCCGCGCAGCCAGGTGTCGATATTGCGGGCCGCCTTCTTGCCGTGCCCGATGGCGACCGTGACCGTGCGCTCGGCCGGCACCATGTCGCCGCCGGCGAACAGGCCGGCAAACCCGGTCATCATGGTATCGTCGACATCGATTACCCCGTCGTCGGTGATCGCCACGCCAGGGATCGTCTTCAGGAAACTGGTATCAACCGCCTGACCCAGCGCCAGGACAAGCGTGTCGGCCTCCAGCGTCTCGAACTCGCCCGTCGGCTGGGGCCATCCGCTTTCGTCGACCTCCATTTTCTCGACGGTGAAGGTCGTGCCGTCGATTTGTTTGATGGTCGTCAGCCAGTGCAGGATGATGCCTTCGTCCAGCGCCTCTTCCAGCTCGATATCGTGGGCCGGCATCTGTTCGCGGGTCCGGCGGTAGACCACCAACGTCTCGGCGGCGCCCAGCCGCTTGGCGGTGCGCGCCATGTCGAGCGCCGTGTTGCCGCCGCCATAGACCACCACCCGGCGGCCCAGCAAGGGCGGTTCCTCGTCGGTCTCCATGTCGCGCAGGACGCTGATGGCGTCGAAAATCTTGCCGGCCTCGCGGGCGGGGATATCGGTGCGCTTGGCCAGATGGGCGCCCACGGCGACGAAGGCGGCGTCGAATCCGTCATCCTTCATCATGGCCGGAATGTCGGTGACCTTGGAATCAAGCTTGATGGTGACACCCATTTCGACGATCCGGGCGATCTCGCCGTCCAGGATATCGCGCGGCAGACGGTATTTCGGAATGCCGAACCGCATCATGCCGCCCGCCATGGGACCGGCATCGTGGATTATGACATCGTGCCCCATGCGCCGCAGATGCCAGGCGGCGGAAAGGCCGCTGGGCCCGGCGCCGACGACCAGGACGCGCTTGCCCGTCGGCGCGCCGGGTTCGATCTTCCAGCCTTGTTTCAGCGCTTCGTCGCCCAGAAATCGTTCGACGGCGTGGATACTCACCGCCTCGTCGAGCTGGCCGCGGTTGCAGGCGCCTTCGCAGGGATGATAGCAGACGCGCCCTTCCACCGCCGGGAATGGATTGTCGGTCACGAGTTGCCGCCAGGCGGCCTCGTAGTTGCCTTCCTCGGCATGGTAGAGCCAGCCCTGGATATTCTCGCCGGCCGGACAGGCATGGTTGCAGGGCGGCATGAGATCGACATAGACCGGCCGTTCGTTTCGCCATGAACCGGTATGGTTGGCCAGGCTGGTGCCGATATCGAGGGTGATCGCGAAGGGCTTGTGCATGATTTATACCTCGACTCAGCGGGACAAGCCGAATTTCTCGATGTTGCGGTCGGCCATCTGTTGAATGGCGGCGAGAGCGTGGGTATCCCCCTGTTCTCCGAACAGGTGGGCGAACCGGCGCTGTGGCTTGAGATAGGCCTCGACCGGCATCTTGCGGCGGATCCGCGTGACGCCGGTTATCTCGCCATTCTCGGCCTCGAACAGTGGAAACAACCCGGTCTCGACCGCGAGGCGCGCAAGCTGGATGGTGTCGCACGGCTTCGATCCCCAGCCCAGCGGGCAGGGCACATGCACATGAATATAACGCGCGCCCGACATGCCCATGGCTTTCGTTACCTTGGCCTCCAGGTCATGCAGGTCGGCGACGCTGGCCGTGGCCACATAGGGGATGAAATGGGCCATCGCGATCAACGCCGCATTCTTGCCCTGACCGAACACATTGCCCTTCGGCTGGCCCATGGCCGGGGTCGTCGCGGTTCGCGCCGCGGGCGGGGTGCAGCCCGAGCGCTGGACGCCGGTGTTCATGTAGGCCTCATTGTCGTAACAGACATAGAGCACGTCGTCGTTGCGCTCGAACATGCCCGACAGGCAGCCGAAGCCGATATCGACAGTGCCGCCATCGCCGCCCTGGGCTAGAACCCTGGTGTCCTCGCGGCCCTTGGCGCGCAACGCGGCCGCGACCCCGGTCGCCACGGCGGGCGCATTGCCGAACAGCGAATGTATCCAGGGCACCCGCCACGAGGATTCCGGGTAGGGCGTGGAGAACACCTCGAGGCAGCCCGTGGCATTGACGGCAATCAGTTTATCGCCGGCCTCGCGCATTGCCACATCGACCACATAGCGCGCGCCCAGCGCCTCGCCGCAGCCCTGGCAGGCCCGATGGCCGGAGGTCAGCGAGTTGTTACGCTCGTGTGTCGACTGGACGGTTCGTTGTTCCTCGTCGAGCAAACGATTGCCGACGGTGAGAGTCCCGGTCTGATAGAATTTGATACGTTGTGTCATCGCTCAACCCTCTCCCTAAACCGGTTTGCCGCCGACGAGGCCCATCTCGCGAAGGATGTTCTCGGCGATCGGGCCCGAGCGGCGTTTTTCCTTGGCCCGCGCCAGTTCGTGGTCGATGATCCCCCAGTCGAGATCGAGGAAATGCGGGTCGTCTATTTCATCGGCCACGGCCTCGCCAAAGGCGCGATGCAGCGATTCCTTGGTAATCGGGCGACCGCCGAGCCCGGCGATGATCGTGTAGATCGGGGTGGTCAGGCCGCGCAGCGCCATCCGCACGCCGCCGACCACGATCCCGCCCAGCCCGTCGGCGAAGGCCTTCTCGACGACGATGACGCGTTTCGCGTTCTCCAGCGCGGCGCGCAACGCCAGCATGGGAAATGGCCGGAAAGAGATGATCTTGACCGCGCCGACGGACACGCCATCGTCGCGCATCTCGTCGACCACGTCCTTGATCGTCCCGACAACCGAGCCCAGCGCCACGATAACCGTGTCGGCATCCTCGGCGCGGTAGGACTGGATCAACCCGCCGCTGTCGCGCCCGAATATGCGGGCGAATTCGGCCGAAAGCTCGGGGATCACCTCGACCGCCTGGAGATGTTTGTGATGGGCCAGATAGCGAACCTCGGTAAAGGCCTCTGGCCCCACCATGGCGCCGATGGTGACGGGGTCCGCCGGATCGAGCACCTGCACCGGCTCAAACGGCGGCAGATAGGCCTGGACCTGTTCGAGGCTGGGCATATCAACGCGTTCATAGGCATGGGTCAGGATGAATCCGTCCTCGCAAACCATCACCGGCACGTTCAACTGCTCGGCAAGCCGGAAGGCCTGGATATGCAGGTCGACCGCCTCCTGGTTAGTTTCGGCGTGAAGCTGGATCCAGCCCGCGTCGCGCAGCGCCATGCTGTCGGAGTGATCGTTCCAGATATTGATCGGCGCGCCGATGGCCCGGTTGCCGATGGTCATCACGATGGGCAGGCCCAGCCCCGCGGCATTGTAGACCGCCTCGGTCATGAACAGCAGGCCCTGGCTGCTGGTCGCGGTGTAGGCGCGGGCGCCGGCCGCCGAGGCGCCGATCGCCACGCTGAGAGCGGCGAATTCGGACTCCACATTGACGTATTGGCAGTTCCCGACCTCGCCCAGCCGGACCAGCTGGCTCAGCTTTTCCACGATATGGGTCTGCGGCGTGATCGGATAGGCGCAGATCACTTCCGGGCGGCAGAGCGCGATTGCCTCGGCAACGGCCTGTGAACCTTCGATCTGTTTAAGCATCGCTAATTGGTCCTGATTGTATCGTACGCCTTGGCGGCCGCCTCGGCGTTCTTTTCGCCAATCTCGCCCGGGAATTTCTCGCGAATCGCGGCCTGAACCGATTCCAGTTTCACGCGCCGCGTTATGGCGGCGAAGGCCCCCAGCAGGGCGGCGTTGGGCACCGGCCGACCGACGAATTCGAGCGCCCATTCGGTGGCCGCGACCGTACAGAGATGATGCGGCGGGAACTTCCTGACAAAGTCGCCAAGGCCCAGATCCTGATAGCTGTGCCGCGAGTTGATCAACAGATAGCCGCGGGTATCGAGCCCGCGAAACAAATCCACCTGATGCAGCAATGTGGGATCCTGGACGATCAGGGCATCCGGCGTCATGACGGGCTCGCGCAGCCGGATTTCCTTATCGTCGAGCCGGCAGAACGCGATCACCGGCGCGCCCATCCGCTCCGACCCGAAACTGGGAAAGGCCTGCGCATGATCGCCTTCCAGAAAAGCCGCGACGGACAGCATCTCGGCCGCCGAAACAACGCCCTGCCCGCCCCGCCCATGTATCCGCACCTGAAACAGCAATGTTGCCTCACAATTCGCTGGTGGTGTGTATTCGACATAATTATCACGGCGAACGGCCCGGCATCTTGATCTGGCTCAACCGGCGCGCCGGCCGGGAGGGACCGGGCGGAAGTGCGATAATTACCCATGCAATAACAATTGTTGCATGGGTATATCCGAATCCCCCTGCCTTGCCCGCCCCCAGAAGCGACAGTAAAGTAACGGTAGGAGGAACGCGCGATGGACAGGGACAATCTTTGTTATTTACCGGCTTACCGGCTGCTCGAGCTTTTCCGGGCGCGGGAGCTTTCGCCTGTTGAATTCATGCAGGCGATGATCGCGCGGGCCGAGGACGTGGAGCCGAAGATCAACGCCTTCGGCGACACTTATTTCGACGAGGCGCTGGCGGCGGCCAAGGTCTCGGAAGAGCGCTATATGAAGGGCGAGGCGCGGCCGCTGGAGGGCGTTCCGCTGGCGGTCAAGGATGTACAGCGGGTGAAAGACAAACGCACCGCCCAGGCCTCGCTGATCCTCAAGGACCATGTGGACGACCATTCCGATCCGATGATCGAACGGCTGACGGATGCGGGCGCGATCATCCATGCGCGCACCACCACGCCGGAATTCGCCCTGTCGGGAATCTGCAATTCCCGCCTGTGGGGCAACACGCTGAACCCGTTTAATCCGGAATACGGGCCCGGTGGATCGTCCGGCGGGTCGGGCGCGGCGCTGGCGGCGGGGACGACGGTGCTGGCCACCGGCACCGATATCGGCGGGTCGATCCGCATCCCGGCGGCCTGCTGCGGGGTGGTCGGCTATAAGCCGCCGCACGGCCGTAATCCCGACGGGCCGCCGTGCAATTTCGATAGCTATAATCACTGTGGCCCACTGACCCGCACGGTGCGCGATGCAGCGCTGGTGCAGAACGTGGTCTCGGGCCCGCATCCGCTGGATCATGATTCGCTGCGCGATAAAGTCGCCATTCCCGACGATCCGGAGCCCGTGGGCAAATTCCGCGTCGCCTGGTCGATGGATTTCGGCTATGTGCCGATCGACGGCCAAGTGCGCGAAAACACGATGAAGGCGCTGGAGGTTTTCCGCGACATGGGCTGCGAGGTCGAGGAGGTCGATCTCGGCTGGGGGCCGGAATGCGACGAGGCGGCGATCACCTGGTACGGCTGCATGCATTTCGGGCGGCAGACCATCTGGCATGCGGAAAAACATGCCGATTTGATGACCGATTACGCGCTGGCCACCGCGGAATACGCCCGCACCCTGACACTGGATGACATGACCCGGTCATGGGACGTGCTGCACAAGATGTATCAGAGCTTCGGGCCAGTCATGGAGAACCACGATATCTTCATCTGCCCGACCAACGCGGTTCCCGCGATCCGCGCCGACCACGATCCGTTCGACAAGAATTTCCATATCGACGGCAGGAATGTGGACGCGGAGTTCGGCTGGATTCTGACCCACCAGTTCAACATGCTGCATAACTGCCCGGTAATGTCGGTGCCCTCGGGTTTCGCGGGAACCGGCGTGCCGACCGGCATCCAGATCGTCGGCCGAACCTTCGACGATTTAAGCGTATTCCGCGCCGCGACGGCCTATGAGGCGGCGGTCGGCGGCTGGTTCGAGTCGGTGGGGGAGAGGCCGGCGCTGTAACGCGCCCCGATTGAAAAAGCACGGGTAACCGCTTCTTAACCCGCCCCATGGCACCCTTGGGCAAACAACGGGGCCTACAAAGGGGCAGAACCATGACGGACGCCGTACTACCAGACGAAATTCCCGCCGGCGGATCTGACCGGGGCGACGCAATGCGCAATGCGCTGCGCAGCATGCAGATGGGCCGGGAGGATGAAGCCGAGACGTGGTTGCGCGCAATCGTCGACGAGGAGTCTGAACTCAACCAGGCCTGGACGGCGCTTGGTGTGTTGATCAACAACATCGAGGGCATGGAGCAGCAGGCCTGCCGCGCCTTTCTCCGCGCGCTGGAGCTGGATCGTACCGAGCCGATGAGCTGGGCGGCGCTGGCGGCCTCGCTGCATGAGCAGGGCCATCCGTCGGACGCCGAGGCAACCTATCGGCAGGCGCTGGTTCACGACCCCGAACACAGGATGAGCCTGCTTGGGCTGGCCCAGATACTGCGCGGCATCGAGGATCGCCGCGACGAGGCGCTGGAGATCCTGCGCGCCATGCTGCGTCGCGAGCCGGATACGGCGGGCGCCTGGGATCTGCTTGGCGCGATCATGGAGGAAGACCTCGGCGATTTGGAAGAAGCCGAGACCGCCTATCGCCGCAGCATCGCCATCGACCCATCCGACCCCGAGATCTGGGACCGGCTGGGCCGCATGCTGGAGCGCAAGGTCAAGGACCGCTGGGGCGCCTACCGGCTTTACCAGCAATCGGTCGATTACGACTGCAGCTTCGCCTTGCGTTCGCTCAGGCTGACGTCCGGGATTACACTGCGCGCCCTGATCCTGCCGCCCATAATCTCGGTCCTTTTCACCACGGCGGCCGAAAAAGCCAACAGCCAGAACCGTTATCGCGCGATGCGGTTCTGGGCGTGGCTGGGGCGCATTGCCTGGCCCGGGCGCACGCGCCCGCTCTGCCAGCTTGGCGTGGCGGCGCAGTACGGGTTTGCCGATTACGACAAGGCGGAACGGACCTATCGCAAGGCGATCGCCAAGGAACCGCGCAACGAATGGCCCTGGCGCCTGCTGGGCATTCTGCTGGTCGATGTGCGCGGCGATTACGACGAAGGCGCCGAAGTGCTGGAACGGGCGACCAGACTCGACCCCTTCAACAGCCATTGTTGGAGCCTGCTGGGCCGATGCTATGAACGCCGTGGCGAACTCGACCGCGCGGAACGCGCACAACGCCGCGCCATCGACGTGGACGAGGACAACCCGACACCCTGGGTCTATCTCGGCGAGCATTTTTCGGTCAGGCGTGGGAATCCGGAAGAGGCGATCCGTAATTACGACCAGGCCCTGCATATAGATCCGAATTATACCGACGCCTGGGTCTGCAAGGGCATTGCCCTGATGAGCGGCCTGAAGGATTACGCCGGGGCCGAAAAATGCTTCCGCCAGGCCGTCGAGTTGAACGCGTTGGCGCCGAACGCATGGCGATGCCTGGGAACGGTGCTGTACAAACATCTCAACGATGCCGAGGGTGGCGAGACATGCCTGCGCAAGGCGATCAGCCTTGAGCCCGATTCATGGTCGGCCGAGGTTCATCTGGCAATGTTGCTGTTCAAGAACAAGGGCGAGTTCGACGAGGCGGAGGCGCTTCTGCGGGAGTTGGTCGATCGGCGCGTTTACCTGGCCCATTCGCTGGCCGCGTTATTGAACCTTTATGCCGCCAAGGGCGATCCCGCGGGCGGGCGCGCCCTGGCCGAGGAAATCCTTGCCGAACGGCCGGACGATTTCGACACGCTGAACTATCTGGCCTGGACAGTGCATGAAGAGAAGCTGGAGGCGTTGTATGGCGTGGCCGAGGAATGGTCCCGCCGCGCGGTGGCGCTACAACCCGGCGTCATCCCGTTTCTGCATAGCCTGACCGAACTGCTGTTCGACCAGGGCCGGACCGACGAGGCGTTGGCCGAAGCCGAACCGGTCTACGAGGCGGTGCTGGCCCGAACCTTCCCGGCCTCGGACGTGCGCGAAGCCTTGGGCAAGGCCGCCGCCGAGGGCCACGAACGCGCGGTCTTCTGGAACGAGAAAATCGACACCCATTGCGACTGAGGCAGCCTTCCTACCCGCCCCAGTTCTCCACATCGCCGACCTGATAGCCCCATTGCGCGGCGGTTTCCGTCAGGAATTCCCACAGGGTGATGGCGAAGCCTCGGGAGACGTAGAGGTCGTAGCCGCCGTCGCGGTGGTGCAGGTTTACGCCGACCAGGTGGATCGCACCGCCGCAGAAAGACCCTTGCCCGAAGTTTTCGGGGCGCAGGTCGGTGGGCAGGCCCCGGTTCAGCAGGTCTCGGGCGCGGGGGCCCTCGATGCGGATTACCGTGCGACTGTGCGACAGGTCGAGCGAGGTTCCCTGTTCGGCGTCGATTTCCATGGCTTCGCGCGCCGCCGCCCCGTCGGCGCGGGTCAGCCACCAGACGAAGGGCTGGACACGCAACAGCGTGCCCTTCGGCCCGACCGCCGACTGCAGTGGGCCGGGCGCGGCATCGGCGCCAACGATGCCGGCCAGTTTCTCACCAACCGCGTCCATCGTTTCGGGCCAGCCCGATATCTGCCAAAGGCCGGCGTCGCGAATCTCGCGCAGGGTGACTCCGGGGCCGTCCGCGCCGACATCGCCGGCCGGGCCCGTGTGGTAATGCGTTGCCAGGGCGGAAAGTTTCTCAAGCATGCATCCTGCTCCCGTCCGGATCGACAAAATGGGTTGCGGTGATTTCGACCTCGGTATTGCCGCTGCGCACCGGGTCGGCATGGATCGCGGTCTTGCCGCTCCAGGCATCCACCCCGCCGCGGATCAGGCCGAGCGCGATCCAGTGGCCCAGCTCGGGGCTGTAGGTGACCGAGGTTACCCAGCCCTCGCCATGGCCGCTCAACTGGTCAGGCGCATGCAGCAGCGCCCCGGCGTAGAGCCGCTGGGTGCGGTCCTTCGGCATGATGCCGACCAGTTGCGGGCGGTCGTCGGCCATCATCCCGGGCCGCTTGCGCAGCACATTGCCAATAAAGGGCTTCTTCGACGAGGCCATGCGGTCGAGATGGAGATCCTCCAGCGTCGTGCGGCCGTCCAGTTCCGGGCCGGCGACGTGGCCCTTCTCAATACGAAGCGCGCCCAGCGCCTCCGTGCCATAGAGGATGCCGCCCAGAGGCTCGGCTACCTTCCATACGGCATCGCACAATGCCGCGGCGTAGTCCGACGGCACATAGGCCTCGTAGGCCATCTCGCCCGAGAAGCTGATCCGCGCGATGCGGCATTGCGCCCCGCCGATCCGGCCCTCGCGCACGCCCATGAAGGGGAAGGCCTCGTTGGACATGTCAATATCCTTGACGACGGCTTCCAGCACCTGGCGCGCCTTCGGCCCCGCCACCGCCAGCCCGGCCCATTGTTCGGAGACCGTGGTGACGCGCACCCGCAGGTCCGGCCAGCGGGTTTCCAGCAGTTCCTCAAGGAAGCCCATCACCTTGACCGCGTTGGCGGTGGTGGTGGTCATGAAGAAGTCGGTGTCGGAAAGCCGCCAGGTGGTGCCGTCATCCATGACGATACCGTCATCGCGCAGCATGATGCCATAACGCGCCCGGCCGACCGGCAGCTTGCCGTAGCCGTTGATATAGACCCGGTTCAGGAACTCCGCGGCGTCGGGGCCCTGGACGGCGATCTTGCCCAGGCTGGTGACGTCGCACAGGCCGACGGTTTTACGCACGATTTCCGTCTCGCGCTCGTAAGACGCCGTCAGGTCCTCGCCGTCGGCGGGGAAGTACCAGGGGCGCTTCCACAGGCCGGCGTCGATCATCACCGCGCCATGCTCCATGTTCCAGTCGTGCATCGGCGTGTAGCGGGTGGCCCGGAAATGCTCGTCGCAGCCGCGCCCGGCCAGCGCGCCCAGCGAGATCGGCGTATAGGGCGGGCGGAACATCGTGGTGCCGGTTTCGGCGATCGTCTTGCCCGTGGCGGCGGCCATCAGGGCCAGCCCGATGACATTGCCCACCTTGCCCTGGTCGGACGCCATGCCCAGCGTGGTGTAACGCTTCAGATGCTCGACCGAGACATAGCCTTCCTGGTGGGCGAGGCGCACATCGT
>CBFDDT010000060.1:0-20212 GCA_965603635.1 uncultured bacterium
GCAACGCACCCGGCGGGCCGCCGCGCGCCACCGCAGGCCGGTTTCCCTTGACCGTCCGCTGCGTTGCGGCACGCTTGCGATGCGCTGCATCGCGGCGCGCACCGCGCCTGACGGGCGGACAAGGGAAACCGGTCAAATGGGTCATTATCATCGCTCCTTGGTATTACAACCCCGTCTTGTGGGCGCGGGCGGTGAGGAAAATTCCGCTGGGTTTCATCACCGGCAATTCCTTTACGGGCTGGAGCGTGGCGGTATCGTATACCACCACCTTGTCCGCGTCGCGCACCGACACCCAGACTTGCTCGCCGCGCGGCGTGAACTCCATATGCAGCACCGCCTTGCCGGGTTTCAGCGTGGCGACGATTTTGCGGCTGGGCAGGTC
This sequence comes from uncultured bacterium, assembly GCA_965603635.1. Lineage (GTDB taxonomy): Bacteria > Pseudomonadota > Alphaproteobacteria > UBA8366 > JADFVY01 > JADFVY01. Next base: position 383 of record CBFDDT010000060.1, read on the forward strand.
GATGACCTGGACCGTATCGTTCAGGGGATGGGCGAAATTGACCCAGACCTGGCGCCCGTCGGGCCGCGCCACCGCGAAGACCGGCTGGCCGTATACCGGGATGCGCCCGGCTTCCTTCCAGGTATTCATATCCAGCAGCAGCACCTCATGGCGGCCGATAGCGGGCAGCGCCGCATAATTGCCAGCCACCGCCCAGCCCTCGAGGTGCGGCATCTTATAGACCGGCAGGGGCTCCTCGCCGCGGCCGTAGCCATCCAGGATACGGCGCATGCCGGCTTCCGGGTTCCACATGTCCAGCAGGGACAACCCGTCCTCACCGAACAGGCCGGCGATATAGTAGCGGCCATTTCCGGTGATCAGCGCGTCGTATGGCAGGGCACCGATGTCCGTGAATTTGGTCAGCTTTGGCGCTGTGGGATCGGCCATGTCTGCAATCCAGGTCTCACCCGCGTCGTAGAGCGTGAAGACGAAGCGGTTACCCGGCGCATCCACCAACCCAATGACCTTCGAGGTCGAGCCGTCGGCGGCTGTCGCGGGAATGTCGGCGACCATAACCAGAGTTTCCGCATCGAACACCCTCACGCCGCCAGGCTCATAGTTGGCGACGGCCACAAGTCGTCCGTCCTGGGAAATTGCGCCACCGACGCTGTTGCCGCCCTGGACGACCCGATTGACGACCTTCCCGGCCAGGATATCCACCTTGGTCAGCCCGCCATCGCGGCCGAATACAAAGGCGTACCGCTCATCGCGCGAGAATACTACCGAAGCGTGGGAGGTATCGCCCAGGCCGGGAACCCGCGAGAGGATTGTATTGGACGTTGTCTCGATCACGACGAGGCTTCCCGCGGCTCGTTCGATGATCACACCCATGTCTCCTGTCCCGCGCGAGGGCGTCTGGGCGCAGCCGGCCAGAAGCGCGGCCGTCAGGGCAATCAGGCAGAGCATGATGGTCGCACGGACCGGTTTTTTAGTCATTTAGCTGGTTTCCCGTTACGCAACTGGCGAACAAGCCAGAAGGCTTCTTCCTCGGAGATTTCGAAATTCCACGGTCCCATCGGGGTGCCGGGACGGCCCAGCAGAATAGCGTCAACCAATCCCTCGTCGGGTTTCTCGGCGATATCCTGGGGCAACAATGACGGACCCAGGCCGCCCTTCCTGGTCAAGCCGTGGCAGGAGCCGCAATCCTGCTCCAGCAGATAGAGCAATTCTTTCTGGCGCGGCGCTGCAGGATCGCCCGCAGTCGCGGGCGACGCCCAGAAGATGGCCGCCATGGCGACCACCAGGAACCTAGTGGTCTGTATCAGGCATATTGCGCCCATGGGATCGTGTTTCCCGTCTCCCCGGCAGGAGGGTGTGCGCGGGCGATGCTGGCGCATCGTCAAGCGCGCCCGACGCATCGAGGGGGCGAGAAACGCGACCCTTCGGGCGATCTTGCAAGCCCACCGGCCGCGTTGCGCGCCACTTGCGATGCGCCGGCATCGCGGCGCGACCCGCGCCTTGCCGGATGACCTCGCAAGACCGTCCCATGGGTGTAATATGCCTGATACAGACCACTAGGCATGCCCGGCCTCGCGCACGAAAGCCGCGAAATCGGCGGTAATGTCGGCGGAGCGGTTGCCCCGGTCCCTGGCGAATGCCGCAACCCGGCCAATGACGATCAGGGCAGGCGGGTTCAGGCCAGCCGCCAGAACCCGCTGGGGTAAATCGACAAGCGTGCCGGTGCAGAGTTGCTGGCCGGACATGGTGCCGCCACGGATCGCCGCGGCGGGCGTTTCAGGCGGCAATCCCGCCTCGATCAACCGGTCGCTGATTTCCTCCAGATTAGCCAGCGCCATATAGAGGACAAGCGTCGTGTCGGGATCGGCAAGGCTCTTCCAGTTAAGGTCCAGCATTTCGCCGGCCCGCCGGTGACCCGTTACCAGCCGCACGCTGGTGGCCATGCCGCGATGGGTCAGCGGCACGCCGAACTCGGCCAGGCAGCCCGATGCCGCCGTGATGCCGGGGATAACTTCATAGGGAATAGCGTTGTTGCGGAGTTCTTCGGCTTCCTCGCTGCCGCGGCCGAAAACAAAAGGATCGCCACCTTTCAGGCGGACCACCGTACGCCCCGGAGAGGCCAACCCGACCAGCAGTGCGTTAATGCGATCTTGCGGCACCGGATGGCAGCCGCTTTCCTTGCCGACGAATATACGTTGCGCCTCGGCCGGCGCGAGCTCGAGGATATCTTCCCCGACCAGCCGGTCATAGACCAGTATGTCAGCCTGCTGGATGGCGCGTAGCGCCTTGACCGTAAGTAATTCCGGGTCGCCGGGACCGGCACCCACAAGATATACCTGTACTGTCTCAAGTCTGTCGGACATTCCCACCCCCTGGCTTATGGTTTGTCCACGAAATTATAAGAGGATCGGGCGGGGCCAACGTGGCCCCACCCTCTGCCCCTACACTCAGTATATGTCGTGTTGAGTATTGTAGACGTTAAATTTGCCGGTCGGGGTCACAAGGCGCTTGTCCTTGATAACCGCTTTCAGCTTCCGGGTCGCGTCATCGATGACGACGATCGCCGATTCCTGCGTCTTGCCGTTCCACACCGAGAACCAGACCTCCGTGCCGTCCCTGTTGTATTCGCCCTGGACGACGCGGCGGACACCCTCGGTGATGCCGGACATCTCGCCAATCGGGATGGTCACATATCCCTTGTCGAGATTATTGATGTCGAACACGGCGACGGACGACGCCAGTTCGGCTTCCGGGTTAAGCGGCGTATCGACCCACAGGTTCTTCGACTTCGGGTGGGTCTTGATGAACAGTGAACCACCGCCCTGGCCTTCGATGCTCTGGACCATCTTCCAGGCGTTATCCTTATGTTTGATCGGATCGGTACCGATCAAAGCAATGGATTCGTCGCCCAGATGGCTTGTCGCCCAGACCGGACCGAATTTCGGATGGATGAAATTCGCGCCACGGCCCGGATGCGGGGTCGTGCCGACCTCGATCAACGCCACCAGCTTGTCTTCCTTGGTATCGACAACCGCCAACGTGTTGCGAGCGTTGGCGGCGACCAGGAAGTAGCGGCCAGTCGAGTCGAAGCCGCCATCATGCAGGAAGCGTTCGGCCTCGATATCGGTCACTTTCAGGTTCTTCAGGTCGGAATAGTCGACCATCAGGATATGACCGGTCTCCTTGACGTTGATGATGAACTCAGGCCGATAATGCGAGGCGACGATCGCGGCCACGCGGGGTTCTGGATGAAACTCCTGAGTATCAACGGTCATGCCGCGGGTTGAGACGATTTTCTTCGGCTCCAGCGTATCGCCGTCCATGATGGTGTATTGGGGCGGCCAGTAGGAACCGGCGACCGCGTATTTGTCTTCCCAGCCCTTGAACTTCGATGTTTCGACCGAGCGGGCCTCCATACCGACCTTGACTTCTGCCACGGTCTGCGGCGGATCCATATAGAGGTCGATCAGGTTGATCTTGGCATCGCGGCCGATCACATAGAGGTAGCGACCCGACGCCGACACGCGGGAGATATGTACTGCGTAGCCAGTGTCGATTACCGTAACAATCTTCTTCGATTTACCGTCGATCAGGGCAATTTGCCCGGCATCGCGCAATGTGACCGAGAACAGATTTTCCAGGTCCAGCTTGTTGGCCTGTTTCGTTGGCCGCTTATCGACCGGGACGACAACCTTCCAGGAGCCCTTCGTTGCCTCCATGCCCCATTCCGGCGGCGTTGCAGGCTCGTTGAGCAGATAGGCCGTCATCAAGTCAATCTCGGCTTCGGTCATATCGCCCGACGTGCCCCAGTTCGGCATGCCGGCCGGGGAGCCGTATGTGATGAATGACTTGATATATTCGGCGCCCAGTTCCTGGGTAACTTCGGTTGTCAGCGGCTTGCCAGTCGCGCCCTTGCGCAACACGCCATGACAGCCGGCGCAACGTTCGAAATACAGCTTGTTGGCTTCCTGGAACTGTTCAGCGGTTAGAACCGGCGCACCTGGCAAGGCGCCCGGCTGTTCGGCTGGCACATCCAGACTGGGCTGATATTGCCCGCCCGGCGAGGTCTCATGTTTTTTCAGGTCCTCGGGCTTGGGTTGCTCGGCCGCCGCAACTGCGCCGCCGAAGGCAAAAGCAAGTCCCGCACCTAAAATGCTTGCGCGGAGGAACATCTTCATAGTGACTCTCCATTATTCGGGTATCTTCGCGTCAAAACCTGACACCGGAGGACCCCTGCCGCATTGATTGATGTCAAACTGGACTTGCGCGTCACGATTCTCAACGTTGACAATAATCAATGACGATCGACGCAATTGCCGGGATGCTGCCAACCATGCATAATTTGTTGATTGCTCACGATTTAGTGGCTTCGTGGAAGAGTTGGTAACGATAATGGCCAAGTTCGGGCGGTGGAAAGGACTCAACTTTTACCCGCGGCGCTTTGTCGCCGTTTTGCTGGCGCTGCTGATATTAAGCAGCGGAAACCTGGCTCGGGCGGACCAGCTAACCGCCGACATGCTGGACCGGGTTTTCCCGGGTGCCACTCATTTCGGAGCGATGGACGGCGCCCCGCCCGCAATCCCTGCCTATTTAAACCAGGATGTCATCGGGTATGTATTCCGCACCCATGCGGTGGTGCGATCACTTGGGCTGTCGGGAAAGAAACTGGACATAATGACGGGGATCGACATGGATGGCGTGATTACCGGCGCCGTTATTGTCGAACATCACGAGCCCATTCTGGCGATCGGCGTTTCCAGCGAGGATCTGGAGACATTTGTCACCAGTTTTACCGGGCGTAATGTCCGCGAACCGGTACGTATCCTGCGACGGCCCGGCAAAGCACTCGACGCCTTGCAAGCGGTCAGCGGAGCCACCGTTTCATCCCTGCTGATGTCCGACGCGATATTTCAGTCAGCCCGGGCCATCGGCCAGAGCCGGGGTATTCTGGAAGGTGAAATTTCCGGCATCGATCTGATCGGATTCGAGGAAACCGGCTGGCCCGAACTTGTGGCCGACGGCTCACTCACAAAACTGCACCTTACCGTCGGCGAAGCCGAAGCGCCGATGCTGGGTAAAGGCGCGCAGTTATACGAACCGATAGCGCGCGGCAATCCGGACAGTCTTTTCATCGAGCTCTGGACCGGACTGGCGACACCGGCGCAAATCGGACGCAATATCCTGGGTGCGCGCATATTCAACAGATTGATAGGACAGTTGAAGGAAGGAGATCACCTTGTTTTCCTGGCCGCCAATGGGCGCCATTCCTTCAAGGGCACTTCCTATATAAAGACCGGCCATTTTGACCGCATCCAGATTACCCAAGGGGTAAACAACTTCCAATTCACGCGCGACGACCATATCCGTGTAGAGAAACTGCACGCCGAGGGCGCGCCTGAATTTCGTGAATTGGCGCTGTTCGTGATACCCGGAGACAGTGGATTCAACCCGGCAGAACCATGGCGCCTTGAACTGATCGTTCAAGCCGACGGACCGGGGGAAGCGCCGATATTCACGATGCACGGCCTCACCTATAAAATTCCTGCTCGCTATTTACCGTCCACCACGGTGACGACGATCAGTCTGCTGTCCAATGCGCTGTGGCAGAATGTCTGGCTGAACCGCATTCCGGATGTGGCCTTCCTGCTGACCATGCTCGGCATCCTCGGAGGAGTATTTTTTCTGCAGGACGTCGTGGTTCAGCAAAAAAAATATTACAAGATTTTCCGCTACAGCTTCCTGACCGTGACTCTGCTATGGCTGGGCTGGCACAGCATGGCGCAGCTCTCGGTGCTCAATGTTTTGACTTTCGCGGGAGCACTGCGCACCGAATTCCGCTGGGAATTCTTCCTGCTGGAACCCCTGATCTTTATCCTGTGGGCCTTCGTGGCGATGTCGCTGCTATTCGGGGGCCGGGGAGCCTATTGCGGATGGCTCTGTCCGTTCGGCGCGCTGCAGGAACTGCTGAACCGCATCGCCCAACGCTTCCACGTACCGCAATTACGCCCCCCCTTCGGGCTGCATGAGCGGCTGTGGCCAATTAAATATATCGTCTTCCTGGGGCTGTTCGCGGTGTCGTTGACCGCTTTCGACATGGCCCAGGCCGGCGCCGAGGTGGAACCCTTCAAGACCGCTATCGTCATGCGATTTATACGCCAATGGCCTTTTGTACTTTATGTTCTGGCGCTTCTGGGGGCCGGGCTGTTCATCGAACGGGCCTTCTGCCGGTATCTGTGTCCGCTGGGCGCGGCGCTGGCGATCCCCGCGCGCATCCGGATGTTCGAATGGCTGAAGCGACGGTGGCATTGCGGGCGCCAGTGCAATATTTGCGCAACCAAATGCCCGGTCCAGGCTATTCATCCCAACGGCAGCATCAATCCGAACGAATGCATCTACTGCCTGAATTGCCAGACCATTTATTACGACGACACCGTTTGCCCGCCATTGATCGACCGCCGCAAACGCCGCGAAACAAGAGCCGAGGCCAGAGCCGCGGAGGAAACCGTCGATGCGCTATAAACAGCCCATGACCCGGCGCCGGGCAATAACGATATGCGCCGGCGCCGGCGCAATGGCAGCACTGGGATCGCCGCGCGGACACGCGAAAATGCCGGAGATGGAATGGCGCGGACAAGCCCTGGGGGGACAAGCACGCATAACGATACGCCACGCCGACGAGGCGGTGGCGAAAAGAGTAGTGGGATTTTGTGTGGGGGAGATTGAAAGGCTGGAAAGAATCTTCAGCCTGTACCGGAGCGACAGCGAGATATTGCATCTCAATCGCGAGGGCCGATTGGACGGCCCTTCCCATGATTTCCGGCTACTGCTGGGCGAGGCCCAGCGTTATGGGAATTTAAGTGGCGGTGCGTTCGATGTGACGGTGCAACCGCTATGGCGGCTTTATTCAAGCCATTTCGCCGCCCGGCCCGAGACTGCAAAAGGACCCGGGCGGAAGGAAATCGAGCGAACCCGTTCCCTGGTCAATTATCGAAACATCGACCTGGATAACGGCCGGGCCGTACTGGCCCACCGTAATATGGAAGTCACCCTGAACGGCATGGCCCAGGGTTATATCACCGACCGGATCGCCGACATGCTGCGCGACGCCGGCATGACCGATGTACTGGTCGACATGGGTGAAATTCGCGCATTGGACGGCGGGACATGGAAGGTGGGCATCGAAGATCCGCACCAATCCGGGCGGACGATACGCGAACTGTCGATCGAAGGGGGCGCGGTTGCGACATCGGCCGGCATGGGCAGCAAATTCGATGGCGCGGGCCGCTTCCATCATTTGTTCGATCCCGCGACAGGCGACAGCGCGGATAACTGCCTGTCGGCCACGGCGATCGCGCGCACGGCGATGGAGGCCGACGCACTGGCCACCGCGCTGGCTGTATCGCCGCATGAAAAAGCAGGCAATCTTGTCCGCGCCTTTCGCGGGTCGCGGGCGATAATCGTCACGGCACGGGGCGGCACCACGGAAATAGTGGAAATAGAGGCATGAGCGACGATAAAATCGAGGCCGCCCGGGCGGCCAAACGAAACGGGCCAGTCTTTCTGGAGTACGGGTTCCGGCCTTTTTTCCTTGGCGCGGGTATCCAGGCGGTTCTGGCCATGGGTGGCTGGATAATGTGGATTTATCTAATCAGGGCCAAAGCGATGCCGGACGGCCTGACCGTCGCGGTTCCGGTTCATATCTGGCATGCCCATGAGATGATTTTCGGATACGGCCTGGCCGTGGCCGCCGGATTTTTCCTGACCGCCGTGCCAAGCTGGACGGGGAAAAAACCGGTGCGCGGGCCCATGCTGGGAATATTGTTCGCGCTGTGGTTGGCGGCGCGGCTGGTCAGCTGGTTTTCCGCCTCGCTGCCGCCAATCGCCGTGGCATTACCAGAACTCGCCTTCATTGCGATGTTAACGGCGCTTGTGGCTCACGCGCTGCTGGCCGGCTGGTCCAAGCGCAATTTCCTGCTCCTGCCAATCCTGGCGGCAATGTTCACCGCCGCGGTCCTCTATCATTTTGGATTCCCTCAGCCGGCGCACATACTGGGACTGGACACATTGCTGGTGTTAATCACCGTAATTGGCGGGCGGGTCGTACCCGCCTTCACCACCAACGCGCTGCGCCGCGACGGAGTCGCTCCGCTACCCCGCGCTTCCGGCAAACGCGATGTCGCGGCCATCCTGGCGGTCGTCGGCCTGACCATCGCCGACCTCGCCCTGCCCGACTCCACAATTACCGGCGCTGTAGCCATCGTCGCCGGCCTGCTGGTAGCCAGCCGCATGATCGGATGGCGCACGCCGAAAGTGCTTAAGGCGCCCATCCTCTGGATATTGCATCTGGGATATGGCTGGCTGGCCTTCGGTCTCGTCCTGAAGGGAGTCGCAATTATTACCGGCGCGATACCGGAAACCACCGCAATCCACGCCCTGACAATCGGCGCCATCGGCAGCATGACCATGGGCGTCATGAGCCGCGCCGCCCTTGGCCATACAGGTCGCGAGTTGACGGTCACCACCGCCATGGCCACCGCATATCTGCTGGTCAGCCTGGCCGCGATTATCCGTGTATCCAGCGCCGCCCTGCCCGCCGGACTCCATGACGAGGTTGCGCTTTTATCAGGCGCGGTCTGGATAACCGCCTTCCTTATATTCGCGACGACCTATTGGCCGGTGCTGACCAGGCCGAGAGTATCGATGGCCGCTTAAAACCTACCCCGCCGCCTCGACGTGGAAATTCGGCGTCGATAGCGAAAGCTCCATTTCCACGTCAGTCATTTCGATCGGGATTTCGCCAAAAAGCGGAGTGCTGAGATATCGCTCGCCGGTGTCGGGCAGCATGCAAAGGATGTTCGAGCCTTTCGGCGCATCCTCGCAGACCTTAAGGGCGCCGGCGAGGGTCGCGCCCGCCGAGATTCCAACGAAAATACCTTCTTTCGTGGCCAGATCCCTGCTGCAGCGCATGGCATCGGGGCCCGCAATCGTCAGGATACGGTCGATAACACCCGTATCGACGACGTCTCCGGTCAATTTGGGAATGAAGTCGGGGGTCCAGCCCTGCATGGGGTGCGGCGCGAAGGATGGATGGCTGGCGGCCGGGCCACCGTCAGGTTTTCTTTCCTGCGCGGTCCCGCTGGTAAGCATCGGCGCCAATTCGGGTTCACAAACGACAATCTTCGTATTCGGGCTTTCTTGCGCCAGAATGCGTGCGACGCCCTTCAACGTGCCGCCGGTACCAAAACCCGTCACCCAGTAATCCAGCGACTCGCCTTCGAAATCTTCGATGATTTCCCTGGCGGTCGTGCGCGAATGAATATCCGGGTTGGCCTCGTTTTCGAACTGGCGTGTCATAAACCAGCCATGTTTCTCGGCAAGCTCAATCGCCTTGTTGACCATGCCTGTGCCCTTTTCCTTGGCCGGGGTAAGCACCACTTGCGCGCCGAGGAAGCGCATAAGCTTGCGTCGCTCAACGCTGAAGCTTTCCGCCATCGTCACCACCAGCGGATAACCCTTCTGGGCGCAGACCATGGCGAGGCCGATGCCCGTGTTGCCGCTGGTCGCCTCGATAACCGTCTGCCCGGGCTTGAGCGCGCCGGACTTTTCAGCCTCCTCAATCACTCCGAGAGCCAGCCGGTCCTTTACCGAACCCATGGGATTAAATGCCTCGATCTTCACGTAGAGATTCACGCCGGCAGGCGCCAGCTTACCGATTCTCACAACCGGCGTGTTGCCGATCGTGTCCAGAATATTTTCGTATTTCCGTCCCATGTTCTCTGTCCCCGTTTATTTGGTGTTTACGATTCAAAGCAAGAAGCCGTTGTGATCGAATTGATGCCGAACGCTACTGTTTTTCAATTTTTGGAATCGAATCCAGTTCCCCGAGCCAGTCCTGGGCCGATCTTGACCAATACTGTTTGACGGGCTTCAACTTATCACGCTGGCGAATGGTTCCCGCGCGAATCCCAAGAAGCTTCGGCCCTTTCCCAGGCGACGTGGAATATATCGGCGAACCGCACTCCGGGCAAAAGGTCTGCTCCCGTTGATTGCCGTTTTCGGCAGTTCTTACATATAGCTTCATCTCGCCAGTAAGCAATTCGAACGACGAGTCGGGGGCAAACGCTACAGTGCGAAAAGCGGCGCCGGAGAGAGTTTGGCAGTCCGTGCAATGGCAGATGATGACCTTGCCCTCGTCGATCTCCACCTTGAACGATATATTACCGCAGTGACAGGCGCCATCGACTTTCATGTTCCGTCCTCGGGCTTATACAAAGGCTCGCTGATAAAGACCTATTTGATGGGATTTTATCAGCGAGCCTTGGTATCAATGGTCGGCCAACCGTTCACGCATCGGGCCTTCCTCGCCATATTCCTGCAAGCGAACCATATCCTCGACGAGGACGCGGTTTCCATCCGTCGTGATACCCTGGCCGCGCAGGCGAGCGAAGGCCCGCGACAGGCTCTCGGGTTTCATGCCCAGGCGGTGTGCGATCAGCGACTTGTCGTAAGGCAACGCAACAACCGCCGAGCCCTCTTCCACCGGGGCCAGGGAGACCAGAAACTGAGCCAGACGCTGTGCGCTGGACCGGGTTTGTAACTGCTCAACCTGATTTACCAGAGAATGGAGATGGCGCGACATGGCGCCAAGCATCAGAAAGGCGAGATCCGGATGTTTATTCAACTGATCGCGGAAAACCCTGGAATGAACGGCAACCAGCCGGCTGTCCTCCACGACCTGAGCGGCGGCCGGATAACGCCCGCCGATAAACATGGCGGCTTCGCCAAAGGTTTCGCCGGCGGTGAACACACCGAACACCGCCTCGTCGCCCGCCATGGACGGCCGGAACACCTTCACCCAGCCCTCCAGGACAATATAGAAGGCTTGGGCATCTTCGCCCTGTTCAAACAGCATGTGATTTTTAGCATGCTGCCGCGGCACTGAACCATACAGCAATTGCAGCATAGATTCGTGGTTCAGGCCTGCAAACATGCGGGTTCTCTGAATGATTTTCAGATCGTTCGTGTCCATGCCTGAAACAGCCCCCGGCTATCGAAAATCCATAAATTTCTTGCGAGTCAGTTTAGCGACTATACCGGTCCGATAATAGATTGTCTCTGCTAGTCGGGTCAACGCCACCATAAGTGGAATATGCGGTCCGGTCGATAACTTGACTTATGTCAAGGGCTACCCGCGAATCTTCACCTAGGCTTGTTCGTACTCTGATGCGGATCCACCCTCCGGCTCAGTGTATGGTGGCAAATTGTTCGCGTTTGCACGATACTCAGGTCCGGCCACTCGGTCCACACGAGAACCAATAACGCACGGGAGAACGGCGCAATGAGTGAAAACAAGATAAATTCCGCCCCTGAAACCGGGGGGGGGCCAAGCGGCGGCGGCGATGAACCCATCCCCTTCATGCAGCGATTTTTAGACAATCACTTTCTGCTGCTGGCCCTGGGCGTGACCATCCCCTCTGTCCTCTACGTGATATGGGGCATCGCCGAGATCATCAGCATCCCCATGGCGCAGTAACCGGAGGAACATGACATGGCAATATTCCCCCCTGATCAACGGATATGGTGGAAACAGCCGCTACACAAGCAAGAGTTAGTGTGGATCGCCGTCTGCATAATATGGGCGCTGACGATGTTTTTCACGATGATCGTGTGGCATTCGATCGGCGACCAGAATCTGTCGAACGAGGCCTATCAGATCAGCCCCGACAAATTCGAACAGCGAACCATGGAGATGGTCGAAAAATTCCAGGTTCGCGAGGAAGGCGATACCGGCGTGCCGGTGGTCCATCCGCCGGCGGAAACCGACGTCTACATGCTGGCGCGAACCTACGAGTGGTGGCCGGTTCTGGAACTGGAAAAAGGCAAAGCCTACCGCCTGCATCTGTCGTCGATGGATCTACAGCACGGTTTCTCGCTGCAACCGACCAACATCAACGTCCAGGTTCATCCAGGCTATGAACTGGTGATGACCGTAACGCCCAACGAGACGGGCGAGTTCGGCGTTATCTGTAACGAATTCTGCGGGATCGGGCACCATACGATGGTCGGCCGCATCCACGTGGTCGAATAGAGGGAGTACGGAAAATGGCAGTATCCTCCGCGGACGCCTCGCAATTCAGAACCTGTCCGGATACCGGACTCCCGGTTCACCTTCCCGCCCAGAACCTGATCAAGGCCAACGCCGTCTTCGCGGTGGTTTTCCTTTTGATCGGCGGCATTCAGGGGCTGATGGTGGCGCTGACCCGCTGGCCGGCGGTTAAGCTGCTACCGGATGACTGGTTCTATCTGATCCTAACCGGGCACGGGCTTAACGTTCTGCTGTTCTGGATCATATTCTTCGAAGTCGCGGTTCTCTATTTTGCATCGGCAATCCTGTTGAAATGCCGGCTAGCCACACCAAAGCTGGGTTGGGTTTCCTTTGCCCTTATGCTGATCGGTGCGATTCTCGCCAACATCGCCGTCATGCAAGGCGACTCCACAGTTATGTTCACTTCCTACGTACCGATGAGGGCGGAGCCGCATTTCTATCTCGGCATCATCCTGTTCGCCGTGGGGGCGTTGGTCGCATGCTTTATCTTCTTCGGTACCCTGGTAATTGCCAAGGACGAGAAGACCTATGAAGGATCGATCCCGCTGGTGACCTTCGGCGCCATGACCGCGGCGATTATCGCGGTCTTCACCATCGCATCCGGCGCGATCATCCTGATCCCGACCATGCTGTGGTCCATGGGCCTGATCGGTGACATCGACCCGATAATGTACAAGGTCATCTGGTGGGCCATGGGGCATTCGTCGCAGCAGATCAATATGGCGGCCCAGGTGGCCGTCTGGTACTGCATCGCGGCCATGTTGCTGGGCGCCAAGCCACTGTCCGAAAAGGTCAGCCGCATGGCGTTCCTGATGTATATCCTGTTCCTCCAACTCGCCTCGGCGCATCATCTTCTGGTGGAGCCCGGCATCAGTTCGGAATGGAAGATATTCAACACCAGCTACGCCCTCTACCTCGCGGTGATCGGCAGCATGATCCACGGACTGAGCGTCCCCGGCGCGATCGAGGCGGCGCAACGCCGCCGCGGCTTCGACCAGGGCTTTTTCGGATGGCTGCGCAAGGCGCCCTGGGGCAACCCGGCCTTCGCCGCCATGTTTACGTCCCTGGTCTATTTCGGCTTCCTGGGCGGCATCTCCGGCGTGGTGATGGGTACCGAGCAGCTGAACCTGATTATGCACAACACATTGTATGTGCCGGGTCATTTCCACGCCACGGTGGTGGCGGGAACGACGCTCACCTTCATGGGCATCACCTATCTTGTGGTGCCGTTGATCTTCCGAAAGGAGATCATGTTCCCGAGGCTCGCCCAATGGCAACCTTACCTGTTCGGGGCCGGCGTGGCCGGCATCTCGGTGTTCATGATGGGCGCCGGTACGCTTGGCGTGTCGCGCCGGCATTGGGACAGCTACTTCAGCGATGCCGCCATGTCCTTCGAATATCCGCCCGCGGCAATCCTCATGTTGTCGCTGAACGGTTTGTCCGCGGTGCTGGCGGCGGTTGGCGGTGGGCTGTTCTGCGTTATTATTGTCGCCTCGGTGTTCTTCGGTAAAAAACGCGAGGACAATGCAGCCGAGACAAACCCGATTATCGGGATCGGCGGCGGCGAGGCGGCTTCCAGCTACGGTAGCGAGGGGACTCTCAAGCTGCCGGGGACCATGACGCTGGTCGCCATCTTCTTCATCGCCTTCTTCCTCTACTACTGGGTTAACTGGAAGTATCTCTCCGAGGTCTGGCCTCTGAGCTGACGCCTTCCAACAGGAGTAAAGGAGAAAACCATGCGAGCCACGGCCGGACATATATATACGGTACTCAAGTTGCGAATTGGCATCATGATCGCCGTATGCGCTCTGGCCGGGCTCGCGGTCACCCCGGGGGCGGCGCCCCCGGCATGGCAGATTGCAGTCCTGGGGCTGGCCGTATTGCTATCCTCGGCCAGCGCCGGAGCCTTCAATCACTACGTGGAGCGCGATCTCGATGCCAAGATGGCGCGAACCCGCAACCGGCCCTTCGTTACCGGTCGCTTCCGGCCCGGTCCCCCCTGGCTTTGGGCCATCGGGGCGATGCTGGTCGTCTCGGTCGGGGGCGCGGCGTTGATCCTGAACATTCCGGTTGCGCTCCACACCTTTCTCGGCGCCTTCGTTTACGGCGTTGTCTATACGGTCTGGCTGAAACGCCGGACCGCCTGGAATATCGTATGGGGAGGACTGGCCGGCAGCTTTGCAGTGCTGGCCGGCGCCTCGGCCGTCAACCCTGGCTTGGCCGCCGAACCCGTATGGCTGGCAATCGTCCTCTTCCTGTGGACCCCGCCCCATTTCTGGAGCCTCGCCATAGCCTTGCATGACGACTACAAGGCGGCCGGCGTACCAATGCTCCCCGTCGTGGTCGGAGACGCCAAGGCGGCCTGGATCATACTGGCCCACACAATCGCGGTGGTTGCCGCATCTATCGTGCCTGCCTTCTATGGGCTTGGCTGGATATATCTGGCGGCGGCGATGGTTGGCGGCGTGTGGTTTATCCACCGCAGCATTCAACTGGTCAAGGCCCCGTCGCGCAAGACCGCCATGGCCAATTTCTTCGCGTCTCTCATACAATTGGGATTGTTGCTCGTTGCTGCTATGCTGGATCCGTGGATCCTGGGTTAGGGAGAGACACTTTGAGAGTCCGTTTGGTTATAGCCGCCACAATTATGGCGTTGAACGTGGGTGCCTTGTCGGCAAACGCTGGCGAGCCTGAGTTTGACGACAAGGCCGCGCTAGAAATCAGCCGTGCCGCCATCGGCCGCCAACTTGCCGATTACAGTTTCAAGGACGGCGAGAGCAGGCCCGTCAAACTGTCCGATTTCAAGGGCCGGCCGGTCCTGATCAACATGATATATTCGTCATGTTCCCATTATTGCCCGATTACCACCCAGGCGCTCGCTGTTGGCGTGGAGGCCGCGATGGATGCACTGGGCGACGATAGTTTTTCGGTGCTGACCATCGGTTTCGACGTCCGCAACGACAAACCGTCACGCATGCGGGCATATGGGCGGGCGCAGAACATCGATTTCCCGAACTGGCATTTTCTCGCCGCGGATTCCGAAACCGTGCTGGCAATGACTGAGCAGACCGGTTTCATCTATTACCCGTCCGCGCAAGGGTACGACCATCTGGCCCAGACGACGCTCCTCGACGAGGACGGACGAATCGTTCGCCAGCTTTACGGCGCCGACCTCACCGTGCCCCAGGTGGTGGAGCCATTAAAACGGCTTCGCGCCGGCCAAGCCGCGGCGCTGGTGACCATGGACAATATCGTCGAGCGCATACGGCTGTTCTGCACGCTCTACGATCCGGACCGCGACGCCTACCGTTTCGACTGGTCTTTCTTTGTCGGGTTGGGCATCGGCATGCTCAGCATCGGCTTGATGACCACCTTCTTCATCAACCAGCTTCTCCTGTATCACAGGACCCGCCCGTAAAGGTGGCGGCGCCTGAAGCTGGCCCCGTCTGTTTCTGTATACCGGACAAAAGGAATACCGCACCGTTATGGCGATCGTGAAACATCAATTACGCTTGGGGTTCGCCTGGCTTGAAGCGCTGTTCGACCGCATTTTCTCGCCCGCCTGGAACCCGCTCTATCATCTCGGCGCGCTGGGCTTTTTCTATTACTGGATCGTCGCGGTCACCGGTATCTATCTCTATCTGTTTTTCGATACCGGGATCACCGAGGCCTACGACTCCATCGAATCCATTACCTACGAACATTATTATATCGGCGCGGTAATGCGCAGCCTGCACCGCTATGCCTCGGACGGCATGGTGGCAATGATGATGATCCATATATTGCGCGAATTTTCGCTGGACCGTTACCGGGGCGCACGCTGGTTTACCTGGATAACAGGCCTGCCGATCCTGTGGCTGGTCTATGCGGCGGGCGTCAGCGGCTACTGGCTGGTTTGGGATAAACTGGCCCAGTATATCGCCATCGCCACCGCGGAATGGCTGGATTGGCTACCTGTCATCGGCGGCACTGTCGCGAGAAACTTCCTCGATCCTGCCCAGTTGGATGACCGCTTCTTCACCCTGATGGTATTCATGCACATCTTCCTGCCGCTGTTTTTGCTGTTTGTCCTGTGGATTCATCTGCAGCGGGTAACGCGGCCCACCATAAACCCACCGCGCGGACTGGCCGCCGGTACGCTCGCAATGCTGCTGGTCCTGTCTTTCATAAAACCGGCCATCAGCCACCCGCCGGCAAATCTGTCACTCGTGCCTTCCGAGGTAGGGCTGGATTGGTTCTACCTGCCGGCTTATCCACTGATGGATATCATTGGCAATGGAGGGCTTTGGGGACTGACGGTGGTTTGCAGCCTGCTATTATTCCTGATGCCGTGGCTGCCGCCGCTTCGCCGGACCAAACAACAGGCTGCCGTCGTCGATCTCGCAAATTGCAACGGCTGTACCCGCTGCGCCGACGATTGCCCGTTCGCCGCGATCGACATGCGACCGCGTAGTGACGGCCGCCCCTTCACGCGCGAAGCAATGGTCGACCCGGCCCTGTGTGTTGCCTGCGGCATCTGTGTAGGTTCGTGCCCCACCGCCATGCCCTTCCGGCGGGCTAGCGCCCTGATCCCCGGCATCGATCTGCCCGAGGCAACAGTGGCGGGCTTGCGCGACCGGGTCGATGCCGCCGCAGGGCAACTGTCCGGTAATGCCAGGGTTGTCGTCTTCGGCTGTGAAAGCGGCTATGACGTCGGACGCCTGGCATCGGAAAGCACTGCCGGCATTCGCATTCCCTGCGTCGGCATGCTGCCGCCATCCTTCATTGATTACGTTCTTTCGCGCGGGTTGGCGGATGGCGTGATGCTGTCGGGCTGCAGCGAGGGGGAATGCCATAGCAGGTTTGGCATCGAATGGACGAAAGCGCGACTGGCGCGTACCCGTGACCCCTATCTGCGCAAACGCGTGCCCGCCGAACGTATCGAGACAGTCTGGGCGCCGCCTGTCGAGTCCTGGACCCATCGCAGCCGATTGGCCGATTTCGCCAAACGGCTGGAAACCGAAACCGCGGATCAGCCAAGCAAAGCGGCGGACCAGGAGGCGAAAATATGATGGGAATCGTCAAATGGGGCGGCCAGGCCGTGATCTATGCGGGCATGGCGCTGTGGCTGGGCTATTTCGCCAACATGCCGGTCTATACACATCTCGACCCAAAGCTTGCGGTGATCAAATTGAGCGTGGTTCACAGCGCCCAGCGCAAGTACGAATGCCGCAAACGTACGCAGGAAGAGCTTTAAGCGATGAACCCCAACATGCGCAAACCGCTCGACTGCCCCCGTGAAAGGCTGCCGATCCGCTTGGAACTCCTGCTTGATGGCTTAGTTGTCTATGACGAAATACTACAGCCGGCCGGCCTGTCGCACGGTAGCCAGGCACGCGCCTACAAGCGCCTGCCCGCGACCGCCGGCCAGCATGAAATCGTGGTGCGCATGGTCGATTCCGCCCGGACCGAGGGTTACGACTACAGCAGGGCGGCGCAGATCATATTATCGCCAGGTGAAAACTTCGTGATTGATTTCAGGGCGGAAACAGGCGGCTTCGAATTCATCGGCCTTGCGGTCGACTATCTGCCAGAAAGCTGAAAGAACCGGACATGCCTCTGATTGAATGGAAAGACGAATTTGAGATCGGCATCCCCTCGGTGGATTACGAACATCGCGGCATGATCCTGATGATCAACAAGCTACACGGCAAGCTGGCCGAAAATGCCGGCAAGGACATGATCTCCGGCTTCCTGGGCGAAATTCACTCTCTCGTCTCGGCCCATTTCGCGCTCGAGGAAAAGGAAATGATCGAGATGGCCTATGACGCGTTCGAGGAACACAAGGACGATCACGAGGATCTGCTCGACCAGATTCGCGACATGATGGACGAATTGGACCGGGATGACAGCGGCGATATAATGAAGAACCTCAGCCGGCGCCTGAACTCCTGGTTTACAGAACATTTCAAAACCCGTGACGCCAGTCTGCATAAATTTCTGACCTCCATCAAAGGCTGAACAGGGGGGATAATCCCCCTGCCCCGCCCCCGAAAGTCACCGGCAAAACGCCTCCACTTTCCGGTTATGCGCCACGATTTTCTCGGCGGTGGGGCGCGTGATCCGGTCCGCGTCATTCACGACAATCCCGCGAACCCACGAACAGTCACTTGCGACCGGCGCCGTGCAACTCGCGGTCAAGATCATCGTCAGACAAACGAGCAACATCCTCATCGATCGCTCCCGATTTTCTGGCCGCTTCCACAGCCGCTTCCAGCTTGTCGCTGTTGGCCTCCGCCAGGCCCCTCTTGCGCGACTGGCGGCCATACAGCAGCGCCAGAAGCACCACCGCCCCCAGCCCCGCGAGGATCAGATAGAGCGCGGTCATTTGTCATCCGCGTTCCTGTTTGCGCCAACATTGCCGGCCAGGACATTCAGCAGCCGCAGGATCCGGTCGACCCAGACATCGTCGGCGCGTGTCGGGGTGAGCGCGGTAATGGCGGTGGCCGCGGTCACCAGGGCGGTCACGGCGGAAATCCAGGCCGGCATGGCGTCGAAAACGCCCAGAATGGTATCGATCATCGGTATTTTTCCTTTCAGAAATGAGAAAACCCCGCAGGATGGCGGGGCGGAGCATGGTCTTTAAATCGTCGCTTAAGTGGGGGTCGTCACGGCATCCTGCCAAACCTGTCCAGGCTCAGCAGCCCCTTGTAATCGAACACCGGACAGGCCTTCGGCGAAACCTCGCAATGGCCATGGAACGTAATCCGGCCGTCATAATCCTCGTTGATCTCCGCGCAGAGATAGCGGCAGGCATCCAGGGCTGCTTGCGAAAAGCTCTCCAACCCATGGACGCAGATCGCGACGGTCCCGGTATTGCGCCCTTTTTGCGCGGCCGGCGTTTTCTCCAGCCCCCGGCCAGGCAGCACCGCGCCCTGCTTGTCGATCAGAAAGTGATAGCCCACATTTGAAAATCCCCGCGCCCAATGCCAGTGCCGCACCGTCTCCACCAGTTTGTCCCCGGACAGGGAAACATCGTCGCTGGCCGAGCAATGGAGAAACACCCGCTCGACTCGCCTTCGGGGCCGTTCGAACGTCATGGAGAATCTCCTTCATCCCGCCCGGTTAAGCGCTTGACCGTCTCGGATTCCCATATGCGGATCAACAGCCAGACAATGGAAAGGCCGGCGGCGACATCGGGCAACCAGTCGATCCATGCGGCCCCCGCTACGCCAAAGGCCGCCGCGTCAACGGTTTGCTTGGCCGATTCATGAATGGTCATACCGGCCGCCCCGCGACCCTGCCGGCGCGACCGGCGTCACCAAGCAGCGCGGCCTGTAGTTCCTGCCACGACGTCGCCGCCGAGATGGCCGCGTCCAGTTCGGATTGTGGATCGGGCGGGTTCAACGCCGCCTCGACCTCCGGCCATTTGGCGACGAGATCGGCCCAGGCGGGCTTGGGTCGCGCGTCCAGCCAGCGAAGGCGCCCGTAGGCGTCCTGAGTGTTCGCGGTCAGCGACCCCTCGAATTGTGGCGACGACAGCAGCGCCGCCAGCGTGGTTCTGATATCCATTATCAATCCCTCTTCCTGATCATCGCGGTGGTGTAAACTTCAACGTCGCCGGAACTGACGGCCTTACCGAGACCGTCCGAGGTTCGGCCCGTGTCGACGTAAAGCTGGAGTTCCAGCAGCCTGCCCGAGGCCAGCGTGAATACGCCGAACAGCAGGTTGCTGTCGTTCGTGCCGGT
>CBFDDT010000061.1:0-20023 GCA_965603635.1 uncultured bacterium
CGAATCCGTGAGGCCGTGCGCATCCTGGACAGCCGCAACGTCGATTTCGAATATGACGGCGAAATGTCGGCCGACCGGGCGCTGAACTATGCGTTGCTGAAGCGCCTCTACCCCTTCTGCCGGCTGTCGGGACCCGCGAACGTGCTGGTCATGCCGGCGCTGCACAGCGCCAATATCAGCGCCAAGCTGTTGCAGGAACTGGGTGGCGGTTCGGTGATCGGCCCGATGCTGCTGGGCCTGTCCAGTTCGGTGCAGATCGTTGCCATGGGGGCCACGGTCAGCGACATCGTGCAGGCCGCGGCGCTGGCGGCGCATGACGCAATCCCGGCCTGAGATTTTCGCGGGCGCCCCAAGAGTCTTTTGAGGTTAATCGGCTCCATTTTGCCTGATTCGCATGTTTTTTGACCCTCTTCGCGCCGGTGTTATGCGTTTTTTAACACTCCCCACTGCTAAATCTACCGGGCGGGCGTTTGGGCTGGGCTAGTTCAGTCCCGGACAACCGGACAACTGAAATATCAACGGTATTTTTCGTTGGGAGCGGGACACCGATGCGCGTAATTACCTTCGCCTGTCAAAAAGGCGCCGCGGGCAAGACCACCCTGGTCGGACATATCGGCGTGCAGGCAGAACTGGCCGGCGCCGGCCCGGTTGTATTACTGGATACCGACCAGCAGGGGGCTCTTGCCGAATGGTGGAATTCGCGTGAGCCGGACAAGCCCGCTTTCGCGCACGCGGTTATCGACCAGTTGGCCGAATCGGTCGGCCAGTTGCGGGAACTGGGTTTTGGCCTTTGCATCATCGATTCGGCCTCGGCCATCAGCCCGACAGTCGAACAGGTGATCGCGATCTCCGATCTTGTGGTTATTCCCTGCCGGCCCAGCCCGCACGATTTGCGAGCCGCGGTGAAAACCATCGACATGGTCGACAATCAGGGCAAGCCGAAGGTTTTCGTGCTGAACGGCGCCACCGAGGGCGATCGCCTGACCGACGAGGCCCGCGCGGTTCTTTCGGCGGCGGGCCAGGTTGCGCCGATCGCGATTAACAATCATCCGGACTATGCCGACAGCATGTTCGACGGATTGACAGTCATGGAAACCGCACCGGGTAGCGAGTGTGCGCGAGAGATTGAGGGCTTGTGGAATTTCCTTTCCGCCACTCTCGATCAAGCGCCGGCGCAGGTCGCGGACGGTCCGTTCACCGCACGGCGCGGCGCTTCCGCCTGATTATAGATTCCGAATCCGGATTCATCCCGGTTAACGTCGTGCCATGGCGCCTCGGCACCGTTTTATGCAAACAATCGGCACATATATCCACAAGTTGTTGCGTTTTAAAAATAACAAATACGATATGCTGTGGATAATATAGTTAATATTTTGTTATTGGCCTGATCATGCGACCTTCTGCATAAAATCGAAATGAATATATCGGTTTTTAGTAAAATTTTTACTACTGAAATTTTTTTGATAATTTCCAAGGCATTTATTACTACATTAACTGTGAATTAACGTTTCATTATTAGTGTCTGTGGTTATACCGAAGCGCCACGGCGCCTACGGAGAGGGAGCGGGGCATGGCGAACAAGGGGTTCGTGGCGCCGCTCGGGACCAACAGCGAAGCAAGCCATGTTCAGGCTTGTCACCAGGAGTAACGACCAGATGCGAGTTGTCGCGTGTGCATCCCAGAAGGGCGGGTCGGGTAAGACGACCATGGCCGGACATATAGCGGTGCAGGCAGAAATAGCCGGTGCCGGCCCTGTAGCCATCGTAGATACCGACCCCCAGGGCAGTCTGGCGGATTGGTGGAATGAGCGCCAGGAAGAGTATCCGGCATTCGCCCACACCTTTGTTTCGCGAATCGGCGAAGACATCAATCGCCTGAAAGAGCTTGGCATCAAGACCTGCGTGGTCGACACGCCGCCGGCGATCACCACAACGATCGAGCATGTTATCGAAATTGCCGATCTGGTGGTTATTCCCTGCCGACCCAGCCCGCATGACCTTCGCGCCGCCGGCGCCACCGTCGAGTTGGTTGAGCGTCTCGGCAAAAAGCTGGTGTTCGTGATCAACGCGGCGACCCCGCGAGCGCGCATCACCGCCGAGGCGGCGATTGCATTGTCGCAGCACGGCACGTTGGCGCCGGTGACAATCCATCACCGCACTGATTTTGCGGCCAGCATGATCGACGGCCGCACGGTAATGGAAATCGACCAGAACTGCGCCTCGGCGCAGGAAATTATCCAACTCTGGGAATATCTGGACGAGCGGCTTACCAAGACCGTCAGCACCATGAAGTTCTCGCTGGGCAGTGCCCAGACGGTGAAACGCGGCTTTGGGTCGCGCGGCATGGGGGATGCGCAATGAACATGAAAGCAGCAGCATCCCTGACCGGCTCCCTTCTGGCCCGCAAGGGCGCGGCCTATCCGGCATCCTATTCGGCCCCCACTCCGTCAGCGGACGGCGCGTCCGACGCATCGGGGGCGCGCGCCTATAACGATCCCCGGGTCATCGCCAGCGCACCTCCGGCCCCGGTTATGCCAACAGCGCTTGCGACTCCGGAACCGCAAAACGAGCAATTGCAGGACGGCCGGTTTTCGCCAACCCCGGCGGTAAATGAAACGCCAACAGCCAAGGTTCCTGTCAATCTTTCTCCGGCGGTCGAAACCGCGCCGGCGGTCGATACAACTCCTACTCCTACTCCTACTCCTGCTCCTGCTCCCACGCCTGCCCCCACACCCGTGGCCCGGCCAGTCGTGGATACCAGAGTGGACGCTACCGATGGCGTTGGCCTGCCGCAGACGATGGACAAGATGGGCCGTGTTCGCCTGTCCGTCCGCCTGGACCCTGATCGTTATCTGCGTGTCAAAATGGCTTCGGCCCGGACCCGTTGGTCGGCACAGGATATCGTTATTGCCGCTCTGGACCGCTATCTTGGCGGCAAGTCGGAGTCCGAATCGGATGACGGCACCGGCGGTAACCACGGTAATCTGAACTGAGGAGTTGGGGGAAGTGAGCATGCGTCCCCGTAATCCCTTCGGATCCAGCCCGATCAAGCCGGTGCAGGAAGCGCCCGAGGAATTGGAAGCCGATGCCCTCTATGAGGAAGAGCCCTATGATAATCGGGGCGAGTCCGTGGAAGAGGAGGAAGATCTCCAGTTAGAGGGCATGGGCTCGCTGGCCGGGGTGTCAATCCGCCGCAAAAACGATAGCAATGCCGCCAAACCGGCAGTGCAGCCGCGAGCCACCGTCGCCAGGCCCGAAGAGACCGCACCACGCAACATCGTGGAATATTGGTCTCGCCTAAAAAAAGGGCGTCGTTGGCCGGCGCGAACTGACATCGACGTCAAGCAGATCGGCATGTACTGGCCGAATTCGGTTTTGATGCGGGTCGGTGAAAACGGTTTGCCCTGGCAGTTTGAACCGCTGACCGCGGATGTTATGCGCGGAGGAGGCCAGAGCTTTCACACAGGTGAGATCGAGTTCGGAAACTCGCTGGTCATGGAGTGGATTCTTGGCATGGGCCGCGGCGCGCAACAGGCGGGCAAACCCCAGGAAGACGCGGACAGGTTCCCAACCGACAGCGGCGAAGTCCGCTACAGGGCGATGACCGTGCCGCTGGGTGCGGACGACGATACCGTCTCGCATATCCTGTGCCATGTTTCAAAAATGTAGAGTTCTCTTATAAGCTATTGAAAACACACGCGCATTATTTTAATCGGCCTGGTTCCCACCAGGCCGATTTTCTTTGTGTGTGGAATTGACAAGATTTATTCTTGACTATTTGTGAGTGAACGCTCACTAATAATTTATGAGAGATGGCACCAAAACCAAAGAGACAATCGATCGCACGGCAATTCGCCTTTTCGTGGAGAAGGGGATCACCGAAACAACGATTCGTGACATCGCGACAGCCGCCGGGATTGCCGAGGGAACGCTTTATCGCCATTATCCCAGCAAGGAAGAACTCGCCTGGCAACTGTTCGTGGTCAACTTCACGGCGATCGGAACCACGATTAACGAGTTGCAACGCGCCGAAAAAACGATCCACGCCAAGCTTGACGCCATCATCCGGTATTTCTGCTCAGTCTTCGAACAGGACGCAGTGATCTTCAATTATCTTTTCCTGGCGCGGCATCAGCATATGTTGCGACTGACCCCGCGACAGCCGAACCCCTATCTGGTGTTCCGTTCGGTCATCCGGGAAGGCATGGCGCATGGTGAAATTCCAAAACAAGACCTGGACGTGGCTGCATCGATGGTCATGGGGTTGATTCTTCAGGTGATCGATGCCCGAATTCTTGGCCGCCGGATTCAGCAGGGCATTGAATCCCTGGCCGATACATTAATCCAGGCATCTTATCGCGTATTAAACATTTGATTTGTCATATTATTAAAATTGAGTGAGCGTTCACTTATATCGTATGAAGCATAAGCCGAATGGAGGACGAAATGACCGGAGCAACCGTGACGACGAGTGAATATTACACGCCGGCAGACCGTCTGGAAGAAATCGCCAGGCGCTGCCAGGCCGGAGAACCGCTGCCCCCCGATCACTCTAACTGGCTGGGCGCAGCCATCGATTCCTATCTGGGCAAGGCCACGGGCTCGCTGGAAGAGGCGCTTGGCTTGAGATATGGACGTGGCGGGGTTCCCTGGTGGCGCGAAAAAGAGCTGCGAGAGCGCGACGATGCGCTGCGCAAGCTAGCCGAAACGTTCTTTACCGATCTGGGCATATGCAAACGTTCCGGCGAAATTGCAACGATGGCCTTGCAATACGGCGCCAGTGACTGGCGTCACGATCGCGACGGCCGGGACATGCCGGAAACCTATGCCGGCACGCCACGCGAATATCTGTGGCGTGCCTTCAGGTCCGGCGCAACCATGCCATTGAGTGAAAGACAGGTGCGCAACATCGTGGGCGGGTGAGCCCGATTAGCTCGCGGCGAACTCAACATGTATGTGGTCATCGTGACGGGCGGCGCGGCATCCCTGGAAGCGAATTTTTGGATGATCGAGACCCAACCGTTGACGAAGGTGCGTCTCGACCAGGATACGTATTACGTCCGGACTACGCGTCAACGCATGCACCAGTTCCGCTGTTCGCCGCTCATCCAGCTTGATCTCCGGGAGCAAAGGCTGCAACCATGCCATGTTCCACCGAAGCCATCCCTTCCTGCCGTTGCATGGCCGCGGGTCGCCGGGGCGGGGCTGCACGAAGCCCCAGTAGCCGATCGGTGAGGGCGTTGCAGCGGAGCCCGCATAAATCAAAACCAGGTCTATCTTCCGCCCGTCGCCATGCGACAGGTGCGGAATCATTGGAAACCAGTTGAAAAGCGGGAATCCCGCGTCAAGATAAGCAACCTGTGAGCCCCTGAATTCTCCCGAAAACTCGTTGGTAATCTCTTGTAAAGCCTGTCCCGCGGGCAGTGTTGCATAGTGCCTGTTCAACAGGCATGTCAGGAATGTTCGGGGTGCGAGCGACACCTCCCCAACCAGGCCGCAGGGCAACGGCGCGCGCCCTAGGGCAACGGCCAGGGGAATCACCGCAAGGGACGCGCCCAAATAAGCGCAGGCAAAAATGCCGATGCAGGCGCCGGCACGCAGAAGGGGCTTGCGGTCGCCGAGATGGCGCCACGCCCAAGCGCACGCCGATACACAAAACCACAACACCACCCCGCCGATCTGGGTCGCGGCGGTCAGCAGAATGACAAGAAAAACAAGAATGCCGGCTTTTGCCGGCGCGCCGCGCGCAAACGCCAGCGGTCCCGCCAGAACCGTTAACGCCAGAGCGGATCGTGATTGAGCACACTCACGATCAATTACGTGAATCCGCTCGACTCCCATGATAGAGCCGTCTCACACGTCGATCAGCAGGCGCTGCGGGTCCTCGATCATTTCCTTGATGCGGACCAGGAAGGTCACGGCCTCGCGCCCATCGACGATGCGGTGATCGTAGCTTAGCGCCACATACATCATGCTGCGCACGACGATCTCGTTATCCACGACCACGGGCCGTTTTTCGATCTTGTGCAGGCCAAGAATACCCGATTGCGGCGGGTTCAGGATCGGCATCGACATCATCGATCCATAGACCCCGCCGTTGGAGATGGTGAAGGTGCCGCCGGTCATTTCCTGGATGGTCAGCTTGCCGTCGCGCGCACGGCGCCCGAAATCGGCGATCCGCGCCTCGATATCGGCGAAACTCATCTTGTCGGCGTCACGCAGGATCGGCACCACCAGCCCCTGCGGCGTGCCCACGGCGACACCCACATCGTAATAATTCTTGTAGATAACCTCATCGCCATGGATCTCGGCATTGACCGCCGGCAGTTCCCTCAACGCGCCGATTGCCGCCTTGGTGAAGAACGACATGAAACCCAGCTTCACGCCGTGTTTTTTCTCAAAGGAATCGCGATATTCGGACCTCAGCGCCATCAGCGCCGTCATGTCGATCTCGTTGAAGGTGGTCAGCATCGCCGCTGTGTTCTGCGCCTCTTTCAGGCGTTCGGCGATGAGCCTGCGCAAGCGCGACATGCGGACCCGCTCCTCGCCGCGGCCGTCCTCGGGCCGGGCGGGCAAATCTTCCGCGGATACGAATGCCGACGTCGGCGGCGCTGCCGCGGCGGGCGCTTTCGCGGGCTTGGCGGACGGCGTGGGCTTGGCGGCGCCCATGAAGGCGACCACATCGCCCTTGGTCAGGCGGCCTTTCGGGCCGGTCGCGGGGATTGCCGCCGCGTCGAGATTGTTTTCCTCGACCAGCTTGCGCACCGCCGGCGACAGGGCCGGTTCCTCGGCTGTTTCCGCGGAACCGTTGACAGGCTTGGACACGGGCGCCTCGGCGGGTTTTTCCACGGCTGCGGCGCCCTCTTCGACACTGCCCAGCATGGCACCCACTTCGACTTCCTCGCCACTATCGGCCAGCACTTCCGTCAGCACGCCGCCGGCCGGCGAGGAGACCTCAATGGTTACCTTGTCGGTTTCAAGTTCGACGAGCGGCTCGTCGAGCGCGACCGCGTCGCCAACCGATTTGAACCAACGGGCGACAATCGCCTCGGTAATGGATTCGCCCAGCGAGGGCACTGTGATCGGCTTGCTCATGTTTCTCTCTATGTCGCCTTCGGGCATGGATAATAGTCAGGTGGCCTTGCCTTTGCCTTTCGCCCTGGCCGGCTTTTTCGCGGCCGGCGTGGCGGTAACCGTGAGCGCGTGATCGACCAGCTTGTTCTGTTGTTCGATATGGCGGCGCAGCAGGCCGGTTGCCGGCGCCGCCGACTCTTCGCGCCCTACATAAATAGGGCGGCGGCATTGCGAGCCGAGCTCGAGCAGGACCTGTTCGATTCGCGATTCGATGAAGGCCCAACTGCCCATGTTCTTCGGCTCTTCCTGGCACCAGACGATTTCGGCCTTCGGGTAGCGCGCCAGCTGTTCGGTCAGGGCCTTCCTGGGGAAGGGATAAAGCTGTTCCATGCGCAGGAAGGCGACATCCTTGATACCGCGTTTTTCGCGCTCCTCGAAGAGGTCGTAATAGACCTTGCCGGAGCAAAGCACGACGCGCCGAACCTCGGCGTCCTTGCACAGGGCGACGTCGTCATACATGACGCGATGGAAACTGGAGCCGTCGGCAAAATGTTCGAGCTTCGATTGGCAGCTCTTGTGGCGCAACAGGGATTTGGGCGTCATCACGATCAGCGGTTTGCGGAAATTACGCCGTATCTGACGGCGCAGAACGTGGAAATACTGCGCTGGCGTCGTACAGTTCACTACCTGCCAATTGTCATCCGCCGATGCCTGCAGATAGCGTTCCAGTCTTGCCGATGAATGCTCGGCACCCTGGCCCTCGTAGCCGTGCGGCAGCAACATCACCAGACCGCACATGCGCAGCCATTTGCGCTCGCCCGAAGCAATGAACTGGTCGATGATGACCTGCGCGCCATTGGCGAAATCGCCGAACTGGGCCTCCCATAGAACCAGCGCGTTGGGTTCCGACAGGCTGTAACCGTATTCGAACCCCAGCACGCCGACTTCCGACAGCGGGCTGTCCAGAACCTCGAAAGGCGCCTGACCGAAACGAATATTATTCAGCGGGATATAACGATCCTCGTTTTCCTGGTCGACCAATACCGCATGCCGCTGGCTGAAGGTGCCGCGCCCGGAATCCTGACCGGACAGGCGCACCGGCGTCGATTCGCACAGCAGGGTGCCGTATGCCAGCGCTTCCGCTGTCGCCCAGTCGATCCCGCCGCCGCTTTCGATCATCTTGCGCTTGGCGTTGAGCTGGCGGACGATCTTTGGGTGGACGGCGACATTCTTGGGCACCTGGCTGATCGCATGACCGACCTCGCGCAGCAGATCGATCCCGACCGCCGTCTCGCCCCGGCGCTCGTCGCCGCTGGCGACCGACAGGCCGGCCCATTGGCCTTCCAGCCAATCGGCCTTATTGGGCTTGTAGGACTCGGCCGTTTTGAAGTCGTCTTCCAGGGCCTGGCGCAGTTTCACCAGAATCCTGTCCGCCTGGCCCGACTCGAGCACGCCCGCCTCCTCCAGCCGCCTTGCATAGATCTCGCGCACCCGCGGATGCTTGTCGATCTTGTTGTACATGCGCGGCTGGGTGAAGGCCGGCTCATCGGCCTCGTTATGGCCATGCCGGCGATAACAGAACAGGTCGATCACCGCGTCCTTCTTGAAGCGCTGGCGGAATTCGGTGGCGATGCGCGCCACATGAACACAGGATTCCGGATCGTCGCCATTGACATGGAATATCGGCGCCTGGACCATCTTGGCGACGTCCGAACAATAGGGGGACGATCGCGAGTAAGAGGGGTTGGTGGTAAATCCGATCTGATTGTTGATCACAAAATGGATCGTGCCACCGGTCCGGTATCCCTTCAACTGCGACAAATCGAAGGTTTCCGCCACCATGCCCTGGCCGGCAAAGGCGGCGTCGCCATGCAGCAATACGCCCATGACCTTGTCGCGCTCGGTATCGCCCAACTGCTGCTGCTTGGCCCGGACCTTGCCCTGAACGACCGTGTTTACCGCCTCCAGATGGCTGGGATTGGCGGTCAGCGACAGATGCACCAGCTTGCCGTCGAATTCCCGGTCGGCCGAGGTGCCAAGATGATACTTCACATCACCCGACCCCTGCACATCCTCGGGATTGCTCGACAGGCCCTGGAATTCGGCGAATATCGCCCGGTAGGGCTTATGCATGATATTGGCCAGAACGTTCAGCCGGCCCCGATGCGCCATGCCCAGTATGATTTTCTGGACACCCAGTTGCGCCCCGCGCTTCAGAATCTGTTCCAGCGCCGGCACCGTGGATTCGCCGCCATCCAGCCCGAACCGCTTGGTGCCGGTATAGCGCTTGTCGAGAAAGCTCTCGAATTCCTCGGCCTCGGTCAGGCGTTCGAGGATCGTCACCTTGCCGCGATCGGTGAAATCGGTCTGGTTGCGGATATTTTCGATGCGCTCCTGGATCCAGGCCTTTTCGTCCGGCTCCTGGATATGCATGAATTCGACACCGATATTGCCGCAATAGGTAGCATTCAGCATCGATACGATTTCGCGCAGCGTCGCCGATTCCAGGCCCAGCACGTAATTGATGAAGATCGGCCGGTCGAGGTCGTCCTCGCTGAACCCGTACGTCGCCGGATCCAGCTCGGCATGGGGCGGGCGTTTCTCCAGGCCCAGCGGGTCCAGTGTCGCATGCAGATGGCCGCGCACGCGGTAGGCGCGGATCAGCATCAGCGCGCGGATCGAATCCATCGTCGCGCGGCGGATCTGTTCGGCCGAGGCGGCGGCTACCGCGGGATGGTAGTGCTGCGCTTCGGGTGGCGGCAGGGCAGCGGCGGCCGTTGCGTCCGACAGGCCGGGATGCCGGCCGTTTGCGCCGATCACCTGGCCCGTGCGCGGGGCCCAGCTGGCGCCCCGAAGCTCACCGCCAATTTCTGTTGGCCCGTCCTTCAGGTCCTGGAAAAGCGCGATCCATTCCGGATCGACGGAATTCGGATTCCGCAGGTAACGCTCATAGAGCTCAGCGATATAGGTCTCGTTGGCCCCGGTGAGAAAAGAATTCAATCCCGTATAGGATGACATGCACCGCCCTCTGTACTTCCGCGCCTGTGCCGACAGGCCAGCCCGGCAACTATCAACTTAGTGCCGCCGGGCCGTATCGCAACCGGGGTTCCCGGCTTTGTGACCCTGCGGCGTTCAGTCCATATTGGCGACAACTTCGTTAAGATTGCGTACATGATCGACAGACTTGTCGAACAACGTCTTTTCTTCGCCATTCAACTCGATTTCGACGACGCGCTCCACGCCGCCCGCGCCAATCACCGCCGGCACGCCGACATACAGCCCTTCCAGCCCGTAGGGCCCGTCGCACCAGGCGGCGCAGGGCAGAACGCGCTTCTTGTCTTTCAGGAATGCCTCGGCCATCTGGATCGCCGAGGAGGCCGGCGCGTAGAAGGCCGAACCGGTTTTCAGCAGGCCGACGATCTCGGCCCCGCCGTCGCGGGTACGCTGGATAATGGCGTCGATTTTTTCCTGCGTCGACCAGCCCATCTTGATCAAGTCCGGCACCGGAATGCCCGCCACCGCGGAATAACGGATCAGCGGCACCATGGTGTCGCCATGGCCGCCCAGCACGAACGCCGTAACATCCTCGACCGAAACACCGAATTCCTCCGACAGGAAATAGCGGAAGCGGGCGCTGTCCAGCACACCGGCCATGCCGACCATCTTGTTGTGCGGCAGGCCGCTGGCGTCGCGCAGCACGCCGACCATCACATCCAGCGGATTAGTGATGCAGATGACGAAGGCATCCGGCGCATTGGCCTTGATGCCCGCGCCCACGGCCTTCATGACCTTGGTATTGATGCCGATCAAATCGTCGCGGCTCATGCCCGGCTTGCGGGCCACGCCGGCGGTGACAATGATGACGTCGGCGCCCTTCAGCGCGGCATAGTCGCTACTGCCCGTGATGGCGGCGTCGTAGCCCTCGACGGTCGAGCCCTGGATGATATCCAGCGCCTTGCCCTCGGGGATGCCTTCCATGATGTCGACGAGGGCGATGTCGCCAAGCTCCTTGAGCCCGGCGAGGAGAGCGAGCGTGCCGCCGATATTGCCGGCGCCCACCAGTCCGATCTTGCTGCGTGCCATTGATTTTCCCGTATAGCGAAATGTGAAGTTACAGGGACAGTACAGGCGCCAGCCGGCGCGACCGACAGATCATGCTGCACTGCCGCAAAAGTCGCCCGTGTGGTAACGCGAATCGTGGCGGAGAGCAAGGAGAAATGCGGCAATTTGCCGCTTGCTCGGGTGAGTATTCGACTACCCGTCACCCCGATCCTCACCGCCCCACCCCGCCGAGCGCATCTCGGCCAGGCGGCTGGCGGTTCGTTTGTATTCCTTGGTGTGGGTTTTGCCGGTGACGAGGTTTTCCGGCGCGACTTCGGCGCTGGCGGCGAGGCGGGTGTGGTTTTCGTAGAGGGCGTCGATCAGGGTGATGAAGCGGCGTGTTTCGTTGCGCATGGTTTCGTCCATCACCGGAATGCCGTCGATCAGGACCATGCGGTAATGGCGGGCGATTGTCAGGTAATCCTCGGTCCCCAGGGCGGCGCGGCAGAGATCGTCGAAATGGAACCGGGCGATCCCGCGCGCGGCGGCGGGAATCGCTACGGCGCGCGACTTGACGATAAGCTCCTCCGGAACGGCCCCGATTCCGTCGGTGAGGTCGGCGAATATGGCGTCGAGCGCCGCTGTCGCTTCGTCGCCCAATGGGCTGTACCAGACCTCACGGCCTTCCAAACGCGCCTGGCGATAATCTTTTTGCGCCGATAGTTCAAGCAGATCGATCCTTTGCTTGATCACTTCTATGAACGGCAGGAACAGTTCGCGCTGCAGCCCGCCCTTGTACAGATCGTCGGGGGCGGTGTTGGTGGTGCAGACCATCACCACGCCGCGCTCGAACAGGGCCTCGAACAGCCGGCCCAGGATCATCGCGTCGGCGATGTCGCGGACCTCCAGCTCATCGAAACAGAGCAGCCAGACTTCCTCGGCGATGGCCTCGGCCACCAGATCGATGGGGTCCTCGCGGTCGCCGGATTTCTTCTGCTTCTTGCGCCAGCGGTGCAACGCCTCATGCACCTCGATCATGAACTGGTGGAAATGGACGCGGCGCTTGCGCTCCAGCGGCGCCGCATCGATGAACAAATCCATCAGCATTGATTTGCCGCGCCCAACCGGGCCGTATAGATAGAGACCCAGCGGCGGGTCCTCACGCCGGCGAGCCAGCCCCAGCACCGCCTTCCAGCCGGATATGCCGCCGGCGGGCTCGTAATGCGTCAGTGCGCGGCAAAGAGATTGCAGTTTTTCCGCCGCCAGTTCCTGCATCGGATCGGGCTGCAGGACGCTGTCCCGCACCAGTTGCCTATATGCGAAAAGGGGCCCCTCCATCTTCGCGCCGTCAGCGGGCGCCGGAGATCTGCAGGATTTCGGCGGTAACATAGGATGAGGCGTCGGACAGCAGCCAGACGATCCCCTCGGCGACCTCTTCCGGCGTGCCGGCGCGGCCCATGGGAATGAGATGGGCTTCCTTCTCCACCCGCCCGGGCAGGCCGGACGAGGATTCATGAATGTCGGTGTCGATAATACCGGGCGCCACCGCATTGACGCGGATGCCCTCCTTGACGGTTTCCTTGGCCAGCCCGATGGTCAGCGCATCAATCGCGCCCTTCGCGGCCGCGTACCAGACGTAATAGTTCGGGCTGCCCAGTTTCGCGGCGATGGAGGAAACATTGACGATTGCGCCGCCCTTGCCGTCGTAACGCGTCGACATCCGCCGCACCGCCGCGCGACAGGCCCAGATCGCGCCATAGAGGCTGGCGTCGACGCAGGTGCGGATCGTTTCCGCCGGCGCGCTGTCCAGGCGGCCGACCTTGCCGGTTATGCCGGCATTGTTGACCAGCGCCGTTAGCGTTCCGAGTTCCTTGTCCACGGCCTCGAACAGTTTTTCCGTCTCTGCCTCGCTGGCCGCATCGCATTTTACGGCGAGCCCGCGCTGGCCGGCGGCCTCGATATCGCGCACCACCGCGGCCGCGGCCGCGGCATTCGACAAATAGGAGATTGCGACGTCATAACCGCGCGCCGCCAGCATCCGGGCCGTGGCCGCGCCAATGCCCCGGCTGCCGCCGGTCACGATTGCTATATTGCTCATTCCGCCGCCCGCGCCGCCGGAGCGAACGCAGCCTCCATCTCGCGCCGGAACCGCACCGCATGGGCCGTTTCGTCGATTTCGACATCTTGCCAACGTACCGGCTGGCCGGTCGTGATCGGGTTTTTCAATTTCACGTCATGGGCCAGGCCCAGGGGCAACCCGCCCAGCGCCATGCTGTCGACGGCCGGCATTAACTTGCCCCAGACGGTGGAGCCGCCCTCGCCGTCCAGCATCTCGCCGGAGGCGAGGTTACGCTTGGCGGTGGCGACCACATCGCCGCGCCAGCCGGTGGGGGCGCCCGTGGCCTCCCCGCGCAGGGCCGCGCTGGCGACCGAAATGCCGAGCTCCAGCCCGATCAGATGCCAGGGCTTGTACATGGCGGTGTAGTGGCCCGTGTCGTCGGTGATCAGCCCGTATTCGGCAAAACATCGCGCCGCGTAGTCGTCTTGCGCGGCGAAGGTCACGTAAACGCCCCAGCGCAGGTCGTTTTGAACGTCCGAGCCGTCCCGGTTGAGGCAGGAAATCACCTCCACCATGCCGCGGCGTTCCAGCAGGCCACCATCGGCCCTGGGCTTCAGGAGCTTCGCCAGTTCATGCGTGCCCACCGCCGGAAAGGCCAGACCATCGGAAGGGCAATCCAGATCGCAGGCATTGGCGACGGCGGCCATTTCAATGCCCGATTTGGTGCCGTCCAGGAAAGAATTGAACATTTTCGGGTTCATACCGCCCTCGGCCGCGCGCTCGGGCGTGATGCCGTAATAGTCCCAGACCGTCTTGTCGGTGGAGGCATGATATTCCGGCAGGTATTTTGTGCCCTTGCCGGCCGCCACCACCTCGAAGCCACAAGTCCGCGCCCAATCCACCTGCTCTGCGATCAAGGCCGGCTGGTCGCCATAGGCCAGCGAATAAACGATCCCGGCCTCGCGCGCGCGTTTCGCCAGCAGCGGGCCGGCCAGCGCGTCGGCCTCTACATTCACCATCACGATATGGCGCTGGTATTTGCAGGCCAGCTCAACATGGCGGATGCCGGCAGCCGGACTGCCGGTGGCGTCGATCACTACGTCCAGCCCGTCGGCGGCGATCAGCGCCTCGGCGTCGTCGGTGACATGGGTCGAGCCCGTCTTCAGCGCGTCGGCGAAGGATACGGCGGCGTAGCGTTCCTCCGCCCAGCCGATGCGCTGCAAGTTTTCTCGGGCGCGCTCGGGCGCCAGATCGGCAATACCGAGAATATGAAACCCGTCGACGCGGCGTGCCTGCGACAGGAACATGGAGCCGAACTTGCCGCCGCCGATCAGCCCGACCCGGACGGGGCGCCCCGCGGCAGCGCGTTCTGCCAGCATGCTGTGGAGATTCATGGTCTTGTTGCTCCCGCAATAAACTACCAAACTACCGTGCGAACCACATCCCCGCCCTTCGACAGGCTCTGGATGAGGATGCTAATTATTTGATTTTACTCATCCTAATGACCTTTGCGCGAAGCGCAAGGCCGTCATTGCGAACCTTTGGCGAAGCAATCCAGTCTCGCCGCCCGCCTGGATTGCCGCGGCGCTTCGCGCCTCGCAATGACGTATTCGAGTCTCGCGCTCATGGCAGGCGCAGCAGGACCGGCAGGATTTCCATGTTTTGCAGCCAGCCGATGAAGGCGAACATCGGCCAGGACAGGAAAAAGACCGAGGCGTCGCGCGCCGCCAGATAGACGTTGCGCGGATAGCCCATCGGCTCGTCGGCCTCTTGCCACAGGCTGGCATCGGGTATCCAGCGCGGCACGCGGGCGACGTAATCCCGGTAGATTTCGCCATGGCGCGCCGAAAGATGCTCTTCCTCGCGGGCCACGATCATCCGGTAGTAGACGACGTAAATCGCCCCTATCACCAAGGCCGGCGTGACCATGCCGGTGCAGAATCCGATGCCGATCGCGCCGATGAAACTGAAGACGTAAAGCGGATTACGTGTCGTCGAATAGGGGCCGAGGTCGACGATGATGCGGGCCTTGTGTCCGCCGATATAGGCCGCCGACCAGGTGCGGCCCAGCACGCAAATAATGATCAGGAAATAGCCTGCCCAGCGCAGCGCCTGGGGCAACAGCCCGTCGGTTCCCCACATCGACTGCGTAACCAGCAACGCGCCGGCAAACAGGATCGCGACGACACGCGTTTCCTTGATGCGCGACTTGTGCATCGCCGGCAACGGTGCCGCCGGCTGCGACCCGCCTGACGCGGCCGAGGAAGAACCGGCGGCGGCTTTCTTCGGGCTAGCCGGCCTGGGGCGCGAGGCCCGCTGGCTTCTGGGTTTTTTGGGTCTGCTGCTCATGTCAATATTCCGGTTTTGCGTGTCTGCAAGGCGAGCGGGAAACTAATACCAGCAAGACGTCGGCGCAAGGTCAATCGCCGTCCAGCGCCGCGCGCATCAGGCGCGCAAGGTCGGCGTTTTCACCGTCGCCGGGCGCCTCGAACGCCGCGATCACGCGGTGGCGATCCTCGACGGTACGGTTCTGGCTCAGCTTGAATTTGCCCTCGATCCGCTCGACCGGTATCTCGAAGGCGACGATGCCGCGGCTCATCCGGTCGGTGAAATCCGCGTCCTGACCGTCGAGAGACCATGAATCTTCTTCATACTCCCGGACCAGCCGGTCCAGAAGCGCGCGAACCTCGCCCGCATCCTCGATCACGCGCGGCGCACCGTAGACATGAACGGCGGCATAATTCCATGTCGGCACGGCCTGTTTCGATTCATACCAGCGCGGCGAGACATAGGCGTGCGGGCCGGAAAACACGGCGAGCATTTCAGTCTGCCCATCGATGGACTTCCAGTGCGGATTGCCGCGCGCGAAATGCGACAGCAAGCGGTCGCCATCCAGCAGAAAGGGCAGGTGAGTGGCGAACGGCGACCCTTCCAGTTCGCCAACCAGCAGGCCGAACGGATTGGCACGGATCAGCGCATTTAGCGCCGCGCGGTCTTCAACGGAGAAATGTTTCGGGACATACATCGACGCAGAATAGCCTCAGCCCTGGCGCTGCACCATAAGCTTCTTGATCTCGCCGATCGCCTGGGCCGGATTCAAGCCCTTGGGACAGGTCTTCGAGCAGTTCATGATGGTGTGACAGCGATAAAGCCGGAACGGGTCTTCGAGCTGATCCAGCCGCTCGCCCGCCCGCTCGTCGCGCGAATCCACGATCCAGCGGTAAGCCTGCAGCAAAACGGCCGGGCCCAGATAACGGTCGCCATTCCACCAGTAACTGGGGCAGGATGTGGTGCAGGAAAAACACAGGATGCACTCGTAAAGTCCGTCCAGCTTCTTGCGGTCGGTCGGCGACTGCAGCCGCTCGCGCTCGGGCGGTGGTGTATCCGCCTTCAACCAGGGCTCGACCGAGGCCAGCTGCGCATAGGCCGTGTTCAGGTCGGGTACCAGATCCTTCACCACATCCATATGCGGCAAGGGATAAACCTTCACGTCGCCCTTCACCTCGTCGGTATATTTGGTGCAGGCCAGTGTGTTGGTTCCGTCGATATTCATGGCGCAGGAACCGCAGACCCCCTCGCGGCAGGACCGTCGGAAGGTTAGCGTCGGGTCGATCTCGTTCTTGATCTTGTTCAGCGCGTCCAAAACCATCGGACCGACGCCGTCGAGATCGATCTCGTAACTGTCCACGCGCGGGTTCTCGTCATCGTCCGGCGACCAGCGATAAATGCGGAAGGTGCGAACGCGCGTCGCGCCCTCGGGCGCGGGCCAGGTCTTGCCGGCCCGGACCCTTGAATTTTTCGGCAGATTAAATTCGACCATTCGCTTACGTCCGCACCGTCAATAAACCCGCGCCTTGGGCGGGAAGGCCTGGACGTCGTTGGTCAGCGTGTTCATATGCACCGGGCGATATTCGATCCTGACCTTGCCGTCCTCGCCGCACCAGGCGATGGTGTGTTTCATCCAGTCCTCGTCGTCGCGGTCCGGGAAATCCTCACGGGCATGGGCGCCGCGCGATTCCTGGCGATTATGCGCCGATTCGATGGACACCTTGGCCTGGAACAGCAAATTGTCGAGTTCCAGTGTCTCGACAAGGTCCGAATTCCAGATCATCGTGCGGTCGGTCACCTTCAAATCCCGCCGCTTCGACCAGACTTGCTCCATCGCCTCGACGCCCTCACCCAGCACCTCTCCGGTGCGGAAGACGGCGCAATTATTCTGCATGGTGCGCTGCATTTCGTCGCGAAGCGCGGCGGTGGAGGTTCCGCCATCGGCATGACGCAGCCGATCCAACCGGTCCAGCGCCCGGCCCGCCGAATCCTGGGGCAGCGGGCGGGCGGGCTCTTCGGGGTCGATGATCTCGGCGCAGCGGTTGGCCGCGGCGCGGCCGAAAACCACGAGGTCGAGCAGCGAGTTGGAACCGAGCCGGTTGGCGCCGTGGACGGAAACGCAGGCCGCCTCGCCGATCGCCATCAGGCCTGGCACCACCGCGTCCGGGTCGCCGTCCTTCAGCGTCACCACCTCGCCGTGATAATTGGTCGGGATGCCGCCCATGTTGTAGTGGCAGGTCGGGATCACCGGGATCGGCTCGCGGGTCACGTCGACGCCGGCGAAGATGCGCGCGGTCTCGGAGATCCCCGGCAGCCGTTCGGCCAGGATATTCGGGTCCAGATGCTCAAGATGCAGGTGGATATGGTCCTTGTTCGCCCCGACGCCGCGCCCTTCGCGAATCTCGATGGTCATCGAGCGGCTGACCACGTCGCGGCTGGCCAGGTCCTTGGCCGAGGGGGCATAGCGCTCCATGAAGCGCTCACCCTCGGAATTGGTGAGATACCCGCCTTCGCCGCGCGAACCCTCGGTAATCAGGCAGCCGGCGCCGTAGACGCCGGTGGGGTGGAACTGCACGAATTCCATGTCCTGCATCGGAATGCCGGCGCGCAAGGCCATGCCGCCGCCGTCGCCGGTGCAGGTATGGGCCGAGGTGCAGGAGAAATAGGCGCGCCCGTAGCCGCCGGTCGCCATCACCGTCGTCTTGCCGTGAAAGCGGTGGATCGAACCGTCATCCAGGTTCCAGGCAATGACGCCGCAACAGACGCCCTCTTCGTCCATGATCAGGTCGATAGCGAAATATTCAATGAAAAATTCCGCGTTGTGGCGCAGCGACTGCTGATAAAGCGTATGCAGGATCGCGTGGCCGGTGCGGTCGGCCGCGGCGCAGGTGCGCTGGGCCGTGCCCTCGCCGAACCGCGTGGTCATGCCGCCGAAGGCGCGCTGATAAATCCTGCCGTCGGCGGTTCGGCTGAAGGGCACGCCGTAATGTTCCAGTTCGACAATCGCCTGCGCGGCCTCGCGGCACATATATTCGATCGCATCCTGGTCGCCCAGCCAGTCCGACCCCTTTACGGTGTCGTACATATGCCAGCGCCAGTCATCCTCGCCCATATTGCCCAGCGCCGCGGAAATACCGCCTTGCGCGGCGACGGTATGGCTGCGGGTCGGGAAGACCTTGGTGATGCAGGCGGTTTTCAGCCCCTTTTGCGCCATGCCGAAGGTGGCGCGCAGGCCGGCGCCGCCGGCGCCAACGACGATAACGTCATAAACATGATCGGTAATTGGGTAGGCCTGGTCCATGAGCGGTTCTTTAATCCCTACCCGAATGCGATTTTGAAGACGGCGAAAATCGCCGCAATGGCCAGTAGCGCGGTTCCGTACTTTACCGCGACCAGCGCCACCAGTTTGCTGCCATGGCCATGGACATAATCCTCGATCACCACCTGCAGGCCGAGTTGCATATGTTGAAACAGGATCCCGATCAAGGCCAGCATCAGGACCGCGTTGACCGGCGCGCGCAGCCAGGCGGTGGCGGTGGCGTGATCGGCCGTCGCCAGCGAGACGAAGGAAAAAGCAAGCCACAGAATCAGCGGCACCAGCGCAATCGATGTCAGACGCTGGATCCACCAGTGATGGGTTCCGCTATGAGCGGCGCCGAGGCCGCGGGCGCGGGCAAGGGGACTGCGCAGGTTCATCGCATCAGGCCCCCCGCATCGCGTAAATCGCCATCCAGGAGCCCACGGTTAACAGGATCGAGCCCACCAGAACGAGCAGTCCGGTATTGCGGGCGGTGTCGAGTTCGAAGCCCCATCCGGCGTCCCAGCAGAGATGCCGGATGCCGTTGCACAGATGATAGAACATCGCCCAGGTCCAGCCCAGCAACATGAGCCGGCCGATCGTGGACGCCAGAAGCGCCTGCACGAACGCAAAATATTCGGGCCCGCTCGCCAACGCCATCAACCACCACACCAGCAGGACGCCGCCCATCGCCAATCCCACGCCGGTGATCCGGTGGGTGATGGACAAGAGCATGGTCCACTGGAAACGGTACACCTGTAAATGCGGTGAAAGCGGTCTTGAGCGCGTGCCCATTCCTGTCTTCCCGGAGCTGGTTATTGGCGGCCGTCGGGCCGCCAGAGACTTTAGCCGGTTACGCGTTCAAGTCAATCTTCGCACCTGCAAAAAACCGTCGAGAATACGAGAGAAAATGCTGCATTTGCGAAATATGCCGTCACGGAAGGCCTAAAAGTACAAAAAAGTGACTCGACTTTTACTAAAATTGCTGGAATCATGGTTAACATGCGCAGTAGCGTCGAAGTCGTCGCCTGGCCGCATAGCGGTGATCGCGCCGCCCGGCACCCGGGTTGAGCCGCGGCAAGCCACTTGAGGCAGGAGAAACTTCGGGGACGCCCCGGCCATCGGTTGTGAGGCGTGACGGTCCAGCGGCGGGATACCGGCCGCAACCCTGCACGGGGGATCGACTGGAGAACGGACCAGCATGCGCATCGAGAGTCCGCCAGG
>CBFDDT010000062.1:0-19953 GCA_965603635.1 uncultured bacterium
ATTAGCCGCCACCGCTGTCCGCGAGACTCACCGCACTGTGATTATCCGTGTCCACCGGCAGGGAAACGCGAAACAGCGTTCCACTGGCGTCTGATGATACCAGCGTCAGATCGCCCCCGTGCCCCTGCGCCAGCTCGCGCGCGATGGCCAGGCCCAGCCCGGTTCCGCCGGCGCGCGCCGACCCCTCAAAAGGTTGGAACAGTTTTTCCCGCGCACGGGGCGGCAGGCCGGGGCCATTGTCGCGAATATCGATTTCCACGCCGTTCGGGGCCGGTTTGCCGGATATGGTTATTCCGGTCGCGCCGGCTTCGGCGGCATTGCGGCACAGATTGCCGAGGATGCGATGGACCTGATCCCGGTCGCCGTCGATCAGGAAGGCATCGAGAGTCCGATTTTCGAACGCGACCGGGTTTTCCTCCGGCGCCTCCATCATCGTTTTGATTTCGGCCACCAGCGGATGCAATTGAAACCGCTGGCGTTTGACTTCTTTCTCGGCGCCGCCGGCATAGTCCAGCGTCTGGCTGCAAAGCGCGACCGCGCGTTCGATCGAGGCTATGACGACCGGCGCCAGCTTGCGGACTTCCGGGTCGTCGCTGCCTTCCAACGAGTCCGAAACCAGCAGCGCCGACGACAGGGCGCCACGCAGATCGTGATTGATCTTCGCCACCGCCGTTCCCAGGGCCGCCAGATGGTCTTTCTGGGTCAGTGCCGCGCGCAGTCCGTGCTGCATGGCGGCGAGCTGGCGTTCCGCCGTGCCGATTTCGTCAGTCCGCTTGCTGGGCTGGATAATGCGCCGGGCATCCTCGGGCTTTTCACTGAAGGCGGTCATGCTTTCGGTAATGCGCCTCATCGGCCGCACCAGCATCCAGTGCAGCGAAAAATAGACCAGCGTGGCGGTAACCAGCGAGATCACCACCGACAGCATTAATATCCGCCCGCCGAAACCCAGCATGTCGGCGCGCATCGGCGCCTCGTCCAGTACCAGTTCGATCTGGATTACCGGATCCGCCGGCGAGGGCGACAACACGCGGATTACCCGGTTATCACCCTGAAAATAGACATTGAGCGCGTCATAGACGATCTCCCATGGCCCTTGTTCAGCCAGATTGAAGGTCGCGTCGATATGCGGCGGCGCGGCGCCGTCGAGGACCAACCGCGCGCCG
The DNA here is from genome assembly GCA_965603635.1 of uncultured bacterium. GTDB lineage: Bacteria > Pseudomonadota > Alphaproteobacteria > UBA8366 > JADFVY01 > JADFVY01. The sequence goes on from CBFDDT010000062.1 coordinate 1,164, forward strand.
CCCCGCCGGACCATCACATTATGCGCGCCAACCTGCGCCAGAAGCTCGGATTTCAACATTTCGCCGACGGCGCGGTCCGGCGCGGCATCGAAAGCCAACATCGCCAGATGCGCGGCATTCATCCGCGCCCCCAGCCAATCGACACGGAACTTCGCCACCGAAGGCACGAAGATGAACACCTCCGCCAACATGATGAAGAATACGGTCAGAACAAGCAGACGTGCGGAAAGGCTGTGCATTCGTTTCAGGGATAACTGCCCATGGGTTGCTGATGCGGCATTTTCGCGCACCGCCAATAGATTTCCGCCTTTGCGGCCTCTATTTCAAGGAAAATCAGGCTTTAGCCCGCCTTGCGCGCCAGAACTTGATGGCGATTGGCAGCAACGACAACACCGCGAGCCCGACCAGTCCGGCCACTATTTCCGGCGTTACGACGTCGGACATGCTGAATTCGTCGCCCCGGTCAAAAATGGCGCCCAGGCCCGCGCCGAAGGAGGTGTAGACAAAACCGCCCGGAATGATGCCGACGAAGGTCGTCACCACGAAAGTTCTGAGACTCACGCCGAGAAAGGCGGGAACCAGATTGACCGCGAAAAAGGGAAAAACCGGCACCAGCCGCAAGAACAGCAGATAACTGAAGGCGTTTTCCCGGAACTGCGTTTCTACCTTCTGCAGCCAGGGGCCGGCCTTTTCGTGCAGAATATCGGCAAAAACGGTTCGCGCCGCCAGGAACAGCAAGGTGGCCCCGAGCGTCGCGCCGATGACGTTCCAGGCTGTCCCGAACCAGAGTCCGAACAGAAAACCACCGGTAATGGATGTAACCGCCGCCCCGGGCAGGGAAAAGCCCGCTATGGCCGCGTAGATCGCGATGAAGGCCAAAGTGGTGACAAGCCTGTTTTCATCGACCTGGCCAATCAGCCACTCGCGGTTCTGCTTCAGCATGTCGAAGGTCACATAGGAATCGAGACCGAACGCAAAAAAGGCGATCACGCCGCAAACGATCACGGCCAGCGGCCACAGCCGGCGCAGGCTGAAAAAACGAACCCCGCCCGTCTTGCCAGGCTGGCCGGATTCCTTCTCGCCACTGCCGGATTCGCCCGTTCCCGCGGTATCTTCCGACAATTCCGCCCCTTCCTTATTAATCACTTGAACCTCGGTAATGCATACACATCTAGTGTAAAGCCTATCAGGAGACCAGTCACCAAACCGTGAATCCCCCGCAAAACTATTGCCGCACGCAATTGACTTGGCTTTGGCGAGCATCTATACAGCGGGCCTTGAATTTCTGCCTGTGTTGGAGAATAACGTGAAACGCACATTTCAACCCAGTCGTCTGGTCCGTAAACGCCGTCATGGCTTCCGGTCGCGGATGGCAACAAAGAATGGCCGCCTGGTCCTTGCGCAGCGTCGCGCCAAGGGCCGCAAGCGCCTGTCCGCCTGATATTTCGCCTTGCCGTGGAACGGCTGTAACAGTGATGACCGTGGAACGGCTGTAACAGCGATGGCCGTGGAACGACTGAAGCGGCGTGTCGAATTCCTGCGCGTTGCGGGTGCGCGGAAAAAATGGGCCATGCCCGGACTGGTACTGCAGGCGCGCCGCCGTGACGATCAGGGCGGCGCGTTGCGCGTCGGCTTTACCGCCAGCCGCAAGGTTGGCGGGGCGGTAGTCCGCAACAGGGCCAAGCGACGATTGCGCGTGGCGGCCGAACAGGTCATCGCGACGCATGGCAAATGCGGTTACGACTACGTGCTGATCGCACGGAGCGGAACCGCGGGCAGACCGTTTCCGGCGCTGCTGAAGGATCTGGAGGCCGCATTGAAGCGGGTCGATGCCTGGCGCGACGACGATGCGGAACGAGAGTGAGTAGGAACGTCATGGGCCTCATCGGGACCATCATGCGCGGTGCAATCCGCGGCTACCAGCTTTTCATTTCCCCGATTCTACCGGGTTGCTGCCGCTACTGGCCGTCCTGTTCTGCCTACGGCATGACCGCGATCGCGCGACATGGCGCGATCAAGGGCGGGTGGCTGACATTGCTGCGCTTTATCAGATGTAATCCATGGGGCGGCTGGGGCTACGACCCGGTGCCGGAAATAGACCAAAACGAGAGTTGCGGGCATTGCGGGCCGAATGCGGGCCAAGCCGGCCCGCGGCATGGCCATGAGGGTAAAAGGGCATGAACGAACAAAAGAACTTGATTTTGGCCATTGTTCTGTCGGCGATCGTTTTTTTCGGCTGGCAGTTTCTAATCATGGACCCGCGCAAACCGGTCATCGACGAGACACAGCAGACGACACAGCAGACGACCCAGCAGACCGGGAGTCCAACTGGCGAGGCCGGACCGGATTCGATGGAACCAACCGGAACGGAGATGGAGCCAACAGTGGGCGCTGTAAGCGGCGTGCCGCGCGCGGAAGCCCTGGCGAAATCCGGACGCGTTATCATCGACACCCCGCGCCTCAGCGGCTCGATCGCGCTGACCGGGGCGGTTATTGACGACGTCCTGTTCAGGGATTACCGCGAGGAAGTCGAGCTTGATAGCCCAAACATTACACTGCTCAATCCCACCGGATCGCGGGATGCCTATATCGCCAAGTTCGGCTGGAGCAAGCAGGCCGATATCGCCGTCCCCAAGGGCGACACGGTATGGACCGCCAACCGCGACGTCCTGACACCGGAATCGCCGGTGACCTTGAGCTGGGATAACGGTGCGGGCCTGGTGTTCGAACAGGTGATGTCGATCGACGCGGATTTCATGATCTCGGTGACCCAGCGTGTTCGCAACCAGTCGCAGGAGCTGGTTTCACTGCAAACCTACGGGTTGATCCGTCGTTTCGGAAAACCGGCCACGCTCGGATTCTACCTCCTCCATGAGGGGTTGCTCGGCGTCTTCGACGATACCCTGACCGAAGTGGACTACGACGATCTTGAGGAAGAGGCGGTTCAGTTGACGGCCGAAGGGGGTTGGCTGGGCATTACGGATAAATACTGGCTGGCTGCCGTCATTCCCGATCAGGAACAAGGGTTCGACACTAATTTCAAAATGGGCGTGCAGGACGGCGTGAATATTTATCAGGCCGACTATTCGGGCCCGCCGGCCGAGATCCAGCCCGGTGGAACGGCCGAATATTCAGCCCGGCTCTTCGTCGGCGCCAAGGAACTTTCCCTGCTGGACTACTATTCCGACGAGGCCAACGTCCCTCACTTCGACCTCGCGGTGGATTTCGGCTGGTTCTACTTTCTGACCAGGCCGATGTTCACAATGCTCGACGTCCTGTTCGGCTGGTGGGGCAATTTCGGCCTGGCGATCCTTTCCCTGACGTTGATCATCAAGGCGCTGCTGTTCCCGATCGCCAACAAATCCTACAAGTCGATGGGCAAGATGAAGCTTCTCGCGCCCAAGATGAAGGAGCTGAAGGAACGTTACGGCGACGACCGGATGCGGCTTAATCAAGAGACGATGGAGCTGTACAAGCGCGAGAAGGTGAACCCGATGGCGGGCTGCCTGCCGATCATCCCGCAAATGATCATCTTCTTTTCGCTCTACAAGGTGTTGTTCGTCAGCATCGAGATGCGCCACGCGCCGTTCTTCGGCTGGATCGTCGATCTGTCGGCCCCGGACCCGCTGGGGGTGTTGACCCTGTTCGGGTTGATCGAGTGGCAGGTGCCGGCCTTCCTGGCGATGTTCAATATCGGCATCTGGCCGATCCTGATGGGCCTGTCGATGTATGCCATGCAGAAGCTGAACCCGCCGCCGCCCGACCCCATGCAGGCGCGGATCATGGGCATGCTGCCGATCGTCTTCACCTTCTTCCTGGCGACATTCCCGGCAGGGCTGGTGTTGTACTGGACCTGGAACAATCTGCTGTCCATCGCCCAGCAATATACCATCATGAAGCGGATGGAAAAGCAGATGCACCAGCAGAACGAACATCACCAGCCGAGCCTTCCGTTGGTTGCGGCGGACGACACCGACGATACCGACGAGGACGATACGGGCGACCGGAATAAAAAGAAGAAGAAGAAGAAAAAGAAGAAACAGTCGGACAGCCGGAAGGGGACGGCCGATGACCCCGACCAAAACCAACCCGGTTAACACGCCGGCGCCAGACGAGGCCGCGCTGGAAGCGGGCCGGCTGCTGTTCGCGAAGGAATGCACCTTCGTCATGGGCGTGGCGCGGATCGACGACCTGCCCATCGACGAGCTGCCCGAAATCGCCTTCGCCGGACGATCCAATGTCGGCAAGTCCAGTCTGATCAACGCGCTGACCGGCCGCAAGACGCTGGCGCGGACCAGCAATACACCGGGCCGCACCCAGCAGCTCAACTTCTTCAACCTCGGCGGCCGGCTGACAATCGTCGATTTGCCCGGCTACGGCTATGCCAAGGCGCCGAAAGGCGAGGTCGACCGCTGGAACCGGCTGATCCGGAAATACCTGAAGGGCCGCGTCGGACTGCGGCGGCTGTGCGTGCTGATCGATGCGCGCCACGGGTTGAAGGTGTCCGACCGGCAGGTCATGGATATGCTGGACGAGGCGGCCGTGGTCTACCAGCTCGTGCTGACCAAGACCGACAAGGTTAAAGCCGCCGACCGGGCAAAGCGCCGCGAGGAAATTACCGCCGAAATCCGCAAGCGCGCGGCCGCCAATCCAGAGATAATGGCGACCAGCGCGGTAAAGGGCGTCGGCATTCCAGAACTGCGCGCCGCGTTGACGGAACTGGCGAACCGCGAATCAATCGGGTAAAAGAATCCCGCAACCCAATGCGGCACGGGACCGGGAATATGAGCGACAAGGCAAAACGGCAAAAAGACTGGCTTGAGAAAGCGGGCATCCTGACGGAGGCCCTGCCCTTCATGCGCCGCTATTCCGGCAAGACCGTGACGATCAAATATGGCGGCCACGCCATGGGTGACGACCGCCTCGCGTCGGGCTTCGCCCATGACGTAACGCTGTTGAAGCAGGTCGGCATCGATCCCGTTGTCGTGCATGGCGGCGGGCCGCAGATCGGCAAGATGCTGGAGCGGCTGGCGATCCAGAGCGAATTCGTCGATGGGCTGCGGGTCACCGACGAGGCGACCGTCGAGGTCGTGGAAATGGTGCTGTCGGGCCTGTTGAACAAACGGATCGTCGCCGGCATCAACAACGCCGGCGGGCGGGCCATCGGCATATCCGGCAAGGACGGAAACCTGATCCGCGCGCGCAAACTGCGGCGCACAATAGCCGACCCGGACTCCAACATTGAAAAAATCCTGGACCTGGGTTTCGTGGGCGAGCCGGAGGCCGTGAACCCGCATATCCTGGACGCCCTGAAACCCACCGATTTCATTCCGGTGATCGCCCCCCTTGGCGCGGATGCGGACGGCCAGACCTATAACATCAACGCCGACACGGCCGCGGGCGCCATCGCCAGCGCGGTTGGCGCAACGCGCCTTTTGCTGCTGACCGACGTGGAGGGCGTACTCGACAAGTCGGGCGCGCTGATCCACGAGATGACGGTGGGCCAGGCGCGCGGCTACATGAAGGACGGCACGCTGACCGGCGGCATGATCCCCAAGGTCGAAACCTGCATCGAGGCGATCGAGGGCGGCGTCGAGGCGGCGGTGATCCTGGACGGGCGGGTGCCCCATTCCATGCTGCTGGAAATGTTCACGCCCGACGGCTCGGGCACCCTGATCCGCGGGGATTGAGAGTCATGACCGACGAACAGCGCCGAACGTTGGCGGAGGCGAAAGTCTGGCTCTTCGACCTGGACAACACGCTCTATTCGGCCGAATGCCGACTGTTCGACCAGATCCATGTGCGCATGCGCGATTACCTGATGGATTATTTCAAGGTCGACGAGGAAGAGGCGGGCCGCATCCGCCGCAAATATTTCCTTGAACATGGCACCACCCTGTCTGGCCTGATGGTCAACGACAACATCGACCCCACCGGTTTCCTGGATTATGTGCACGATATCGACCTGTCGCCGGTAAAGCCGAACCCGGCGCTGGACGCCGCCCTGTCACGCCTGCCCGGGCGCAAGCTGATCTTCACCAACGCCGATGTCACACACGCGGAGAATGTCATGGCGCGGCTGGGCGTGGCGCATCATTTCGAGGCGATCTTCGATATCGTCGGCGCCGATTACGTCTGCAAGCCGAACCCGGCGCCCTACGCGCAAATCGTCGCCGACCACGGCGTGCCGGCCGGGGACGCGGTGATGCTGGACGACATGTCAATAAACCTGGAACCCGCCGCCGCCCTGGGCATGCGGACCGTATGGGTTCGCACCCATTACAACTGGGCCGGCGACGAGGCCGAGGACCCCGACCATGTGCATCACGTAACCGAGGACGTGACGGCGTGGCTGGAGGGAATTGTTCCGGTCGCATAAGCCCTGCCCCACCCGCTTGACAGGCCGGACTTCACACAGCATTGTCCCGCCGAAATCCGCCGGAAAATCACCAACGTTCAAGAGGAAGAGACCGCCGTCATGAGCCACGCCGACTTGCAAGCCACCATCGATGCCGCCTGGGAAGACCGGGACAATGTGGGCCTGGACACCGCCGGCCCGGTCCGCGAGGCCGTTGGCGAGGCCCTGAATCTGCTGGACGGCGGCAAGGCGCGCGTCGCGGAGAAGGGCGGCGACGGCTGGGTGGTGAACCAGTGGCTGAAGAAGGCGGTGCTGCTGTCGTTCCGGCTGAACGACATGACGACTATTCCCGGCGGGCCCGGCGGGGCGGCCTGGTGGGACAAGGTGCCGTCGAAATTCGCCGGCTGGGGCGATGCGGAGTTCCGCGACGCGGGCTTCCGCGCGGTGCCCAGCTGCGTCGTGCGCCGGTCGGCCTATATTGCGCCGGGCGTAATTCTGATGCCAAGCTTTGTCAATCTTGGCGCCTATGTGGACAGCGGCACCATGGTGGATACCTGGGTGACCGTCGGGTCCTGCGCGCAGATCGGCAAGGATGTCCACCTGTCGGGCGGCGTCGGCATCGGCGGCGTGCTGGAGCCGTTGCAGGCCGGGCCGGTGATCATCGAGGACAACTGCTTCATCGGGGCGCGGTCCGAGGTCGTCGAGGGCGTAATCGTCGGCGAGGGCGCGGTGCTGTCCATGGGTGTCTTCATCAGCGCCTCGACCAAGATCGTCGACCGGACGACCGGCGAGATCCATATGGGCAAGGTGCCGCCCTATTCGGTGGTGGTGCCGGGCACGCTACCGGGCAAGAACCTGCCGGACGGCTCGCCCGGTCCGGGCCTCTATTGCGCCGTCATCGTCAAGCGCGTCGATGCCCAGACCCGGTCGAAGACATCGATCAACGAGCTGCTTCGGGACTAGTGGCGTGATCGACCCGGTTGCCCTTACCCAGGATCTGATCCGCTGCCCCAGCGTGACGCCGGAAGAAGGCGGCGCGCTGGATTTGTTGCAGGGGGTTCTCGAAGGACTGGGCTTTACCTGCCACCGGCTGCGGTTTTCCGATGACGGCACGCCGGACGTGGACAATCTCTATGCCCGGCTGGGCGAGGCCAAGCCGAACCTCTGTTTCGCGGGACACACCGACGTGGTGCCGCCGGGGCCGGTGGAACAGTGGAACAGCGATCCCTTCTCGGGCGAGATTCGCGATGGCGAGGTCCATGGCCGGGGTGCCGCCGACATGAAGGGCGCCATCGCCTGCTGGATCGCGGCCGTGGCGCGGCGGCTGGACAAGGGCCCGATCGTCGGCTCCATCAGCCTGCTGATCACCGGCGACGAAGAAGGCCCGGCGATCAACGGCACCGCCAAGATGCTGCATTGGCTGACCGAACAGAACGAAACACTGGACGCCTGCATCACCGGCGAGCCGACCAATCCCGAAACGCTGGGCGAGATGATCAAAATCGGCCGGCGCGGCAGCCTGAACGCCATGCTGACGGTAGCGGGCGTTCAGGGCCATGTCGCCTATCCGCATCTGGCCGACAACGCGGCGCACCGGCTGGTCGCGATGCTGGACGCGCTGATTGCCGAGCCGCTGGACGAAGGGTCGGAGCATTTTCAGCCTTCGGTGCTGCAGATCACCGGCATAGAATCCGGCATGGAGGCGACCAACATCATTCCAGGGTCGGCCCGCGCCGCCTTCAATGCCCGCTTCAACGACCTTCACACGTCGGAAACGCTGACCGCGATGCTGCGCGCGCGGCTGGACCGGGCTGCCAGCGGCGCGGCATATACGCTGGACATCAAGGTCAGCGGCGAGAGCTTCTATACCCCGCCCGGGCCGTTGAGCGACCTGATGAGCGACGCGGCGGAAAAGGTGCTGGGAACCCGCCCGGAACTGAGCACCACGGGCGGCACGTCCGATTCCCGGTTCATCAAGGACCACTGCCCGGTGCTTGATTTCGGGCTGGTCGGCCAGACCATGCACAAGATCGACGAGCGTGTCGCCGTGGCCGATATTGAAAATCTGACTGCTATTTACGAAGCGGCGATCGACAGCTTTTTCGCCTGAAACCGGCGATTGCAAACCACCTATTATTCTTGCCCTCCCCAGATTCCACGCTAAATTAACATGTCGCCATGCTGCGTTAGCAAAATCGTAACTAATAAAAGTTAATGTTCCTGAGAAAATTTGTTATGATCAATTCAGGGATTATGATTAGTGTCATATTCAATCGCCTTTAAAGAAACGACCCGCGGATTGTTCGCCACATGGCGGATGTTTCTGCGTGACCCCCGCGCCGCGGCACTTTTCGAAAACAGTTATTCCGGCGCTTTACGCTCTTACTGGGCGGTGCTGGTAATCCTGCCGGTCTATTTACTGGTCATTGGTATCGAGTCTATCGTGCCGTCAACCGGCACGGGCAACTTCGGAGTGCTTGCCGGACATTCCGGCCTGTTGGTTGCCTCCCTGGCCGAATTCTGCATCTACACGCTTTGCTGGTTCGTCGCCTGGCCGCTGGTCGTCGACCGCATAGCGCCGTATTTTGGCTGCGAGGAGAATTTCTTCCGCTACGTTTCGGCCTACAACTGGATGCATGTGCCCTACGTGCTGGGCGGACTGCTGTTCTGGGTCGGCGCATTGACCGGCGTATTCCACGGCGGCAACGAATTCGCCGCGTCGCTTTCACTGGTCGCAATTCTCTGGATCTATCACTGGTTCGTTCTGCGCCATGCCCTGGGGCTGAACGGCGGGTTTGCGGCCTTGCTGGTCGCGGCAGAGTTCATACTCGTCACCATGCTGAAGGACATCATCCTGAGCGCCGCTTATTGAGGTCCAGGGTAGATATTCCCTTCCTGACCTGAAACCCGGCCACGCTAGTGTGATGTCTCAGTAGGTTGTTCATTCGCGCCTGACGAGCGGACAGGATATCCCGGTATAATGAGTCATTATCAACGAGTATCGGGATCAGTAATCCACCCGGGTCAGGTATAGCCCTTCCGGCGGGGCGGTCGGGCCGGCGGCGACGCGATCGCGCGCCTCCAGCGCCCGGCGCACATCGGCGGCATTCCACTTCCCCTCGCCCACCTGTTTCAACGTACCAGTCAGGATGCGGATCTGGTTATGCAGGAAAGAGCGTGCCGAGGCGGTGACGTGGATTTCGTCGGCGGCGCGCGAGACATTCAGGGCATCCAGCGTTTTCACCGGTGATTCCGCTTGGCATACGGCGGCGCGGAAGCTGGAAAAATCGTGATTGCCAACCAGCACCCGCGCGGCCTGGTGCATCGCTTCGGCATCCAGCGGCACGGGCACATGCCAGACTTGCCCGGCGTCCAGCGTCGGCGGCGCGCGGCGCGCCAGGATGCGATAAAGGTAATGGCGCGATTTGGCGGAGAAGCGGGCGTGAAATTCCTCGTCCACCGCGTCGGCCTCCAGCACCGCCGCCGCATGGGATTTAAGGTGATAATTCAGCGCGTCACGCACGGTGGCCGCATCCACATCCCGATCGAGATCGAAATGCGCCACCTGGCCCAGCGCATGAACGCCGCTATCGGTGCGCCCGGCGCCGAAGACGGCAACGCGCTGTTGGGAAAATCTTTCGATCGCATCCTCCAGCACCTGCTGCACCGCCAGCCCGTTCTCCTGGCGCTGCCAGCCGACGAAATCGGATCCGTCATATTCAACGGTAATCTTCCAGCGCGTCATACTCACGCCAGCACCGTTCCCGCCGGCACCGCGCGCCCGCGCAGAAATGCGGCGGCCTCCATGGCGCCCTTGCCGGCGCGCTGAACCGTGACCAGGCGCAACGCACCCTCGCCGCAAGCCACCGTCAGCATCTCGTCCAGCACCGTTCCCGGCGCGGCGCTATCGCCAGTGACGACCCCGGCCAACGCCCTGATACGCTCGCCCTCCAACTCGAACCAGGCCCCGGGGACAGGCGCGAAACCGCGAAGCTGGCGCTCGATCTCGGCCGCCGGGCGAGTCCAGTCGATACGGGTTTCCGCCTTGTCGATCTTGGCCGCGTAGGTTACGCCCTCGGCCGGCTGGGGGGTTTCCTCGATCTTGCCAGCCTCCAGCTTCGCCAAGGCCTCGACGATCATCCGCGCGCCAATGGCGGCCAGATCGTCATGCAGCCGGCCGGCATCGGTTCCGGCCCCGATCGCCACGCTTTCCTTCAGCAGCATCGGCCCCGTGTCGAGCCCCTCGTCCATGCGCATGATGGTGACGCCGGCAATCCGGTCGCCGGCCAGGATGGCGCGCTGGATCGGCGCCGCCCCGCGCCAGCGCGGCAGCAGCGAGGCGTGAATATTCAGGCAGCCCAGGCGCGGCGCCTCAAGGACGGGTTTCGGCAGGATCAGCCCGTAGGCGGCAACCACCGCCAGATCCAGATCCAGCCCCGCGAAAGCCGCCTGTTCGTCCTCGTCGCGAAGCGATTGGGGATGGCGTACCTCGATCCCCCGTTCCGCGGCGAATGCCTGCACCGGCGAGGGACGGTCCTTCTTGCCCCGGCCGGCCGGGCGCGGTGGCTGGGTATAGACGCAGGCAATCTCATGCCCCGCCTCGATCAGGGCGGCGAGCGCGGCGACCGAGAAATCCGGCGTGCCCATATAGGCGATGCGATAGGTCATGGCGGGATTCGGCCGGCGCTATTCAGCGGCTAAGTGGCGTAAATCAGGCATATGGCGCCCATGGGACGGTCTCGCGAGTTCATCGGCAAGGCGCGGGGCGCGCCGCGATGCTTGTGCATCGCAAGTGGCGGGAAACGCGATCCCATGGGTGCCATATGCCTGATTCACGCCACTAACGTCCCCAGTTTTTTAGCCTTGCGCAGCTTGCGCAGGATCATGTTGCGCTTCAGCATCGAGACGTGATCGACGAAGATAATTCCGTCGAGATGGTCCATCTCATGCTGCAGGCAGACCGCCAGCACGCCATCGACCTTGATCTCCCGGCGCTTGTTGTTTTCGTCCAGATAACGCACCGTGGCCCGCGACGGGCGGACAACCTCGGCATAATGCTCGGGCAGGGACAGGCAGCCTTCGTCCCAGGATTTCATCTCTTCCGACGTCGCGATCAACTGAGGATTGGCCATTTTCAGCGGGATTGACTCCTCCCCCTTGTCCTTTCGCGCAATATCGACCACGATAACGCGCGTGGGGACGCCGATTTGCGGCGCGGCCAGGCCAATGCCCGGAGCGGCGTACATTGTCTCCAGCATGTCGTCCATCAGGCGCGCGACCGCCGCGTCGACCTTGTCGACCGGCCGGGAAACCAGTTTCAGCCGCGGATCGGGCGCGACGATGATGGGCAAAATGGCCATAACTTGAACTCTAACTCTATAAATGGGTTGCACCTGAAATGCCGACAGACAGGTATGTTGAAAATTCCCCGGCGTCAAGCGGGGACTATACGGAAGGCAGCCGGACCGTGCTAGACTCCGCCGATTCGTTTCCCGGAGTGGTAAATATGATCGAATATCTGAATGATTTCGACGGCGCGCTTCTGGCGGCGATCAGCGTGGCGGCGCTGGCCGTGGTCGGCGCGCTGATAACGGTGATTCTGGCGGTACGCGGCCAACGCAACAGCGCATCGGACCTGGCGGTCAGAATCAGCCAGATCGCCGAACAGCATGTCATGGCCCAGGGCCAGATATCGGAACAGATGCAGGCCCAGGAACGCGCGCTGAGCGAGATGATGAATCGGCGGCTTGACGATGTGACGCGCCGGGTTGGCGAATCCCTGCAGAAGCAGAGCACCCAGACCTCGACCACCATGAACGATCTGCGCGAGCGGCTGGGCACCATCAAGGCGGCGCAGGAGAACATCACCAAGCTGTCGCAGCAAGTGGTCAGCCTGCAGGACGTGCTGTCGAACAAGCAGGCGCGCGGCGCCTTCGGCGAGGTGCAGTTGGAGGACCAGGTCAAGAGCGCCCTGCCGCCCTCGGCCTACAAGTTCCAGGCAAAGATGGAAAATGGCCGCGTCGCCGACTGCCTGCTGACCCTGCCCAACCCGCCGGGGACCATCGCCATCGACGCCAAGTTCCCGCTGGAAAGCTATTACGCACTGCGCGCGGCCAAGGACGACGCGACGCGCGACGCGGCCCGTAAGTCCTTCGGCAACGATGTGTTGAAACATGTGAAGGACATCAACGAGCGCTATATCATCCCCGGCCAGACGGCCGATTCGGCGCTGATGTTTCTGCCGTCCGAAGCGGTCTATGCGGAGCTGCATGCGGAACTGCCGGCGGTCATCGAGAAATCGCACAAGGCGCGGGTCTATATCGTCTCGCCCACCACGCTGATGGCGACCCTGAACACCATCCGCGCGGTGCTGAAGGACGCCCAGATGCGCGAGCAGGCCGGGCTGATCCTGGCCGAGGTCGGCAAGATGGCCGAGGATGTGGGCCGGCTGGACAGCCGCGTGGACAATCTGCAGAAACATTTCGGCCTGGCCGAGAAGGATTTGCGCGAGATCAAGGTCTCGGCCGAAAAAGTCTCGAAACGCGCCGGCCGCATCGAGGAGATGGATCTGGACGATCCGGAGACGGGGGACAAGGCAATCGAAAAACCCGCCGGCCCAAAACTGAAGCTCGCCTTCAACAAGGGCGAGGGGGAGTAGCGGCGCGAAATTCCGGTGCCCGGTCGAGTGGCCGCATCCTTCGACAGGCTCAGGAATGGGGGAATCCGACATGCCAACCACCAGCCCGCTTGAAACCATCGTCAAACGCGACCGGTTGGTCGTGCTGGGCGGGCTTGGCTTGGTGATCGGCTTGTCCTGGCTGTATATCCTGGCCGGGGCGGGCATGAATATGGATATGGCGGGCGGCATGGCGATGGGGCCGGTTGCCTGGACGCCGGGTTACGCGCTGCTGATGCTGGCGATGTGGTGGGTGATGATGGTGGCCATGATGCTGCCCAGCGCGGCGCCGATGATCCTGCTGTTCGCCACCATCAACCGCAAACAGCGCGACAAGGGCCAGCCTTATATCGAGACCGTCGTTTTCGCCGCCGGCTACCTGCTGGCCTGGGGCGGATTCAGCGTCGTGGCGGTGGCCCTGCAATGGGGGTTGTCGAAGGTCGGGCTGCTGTCGCCGGCGATGGCCACGACCAGCGCCACCCTGGGCGGCGTATTGCTGCTGGCCGCCGGAGTCTGGCAGATGACGCCGCTGAAACATGCCTGCCTGCGCCATTGCCGCTCGCCGATGCATTTCGTGCTGCATAGCTGGCGCCAGGGCCGCCTTGGGGCAGTGGCGATGGGGCTGGAACATGGCGGATTTTGCCTCGGCTGCTGCTGGGTGCTGATGGCGCTGTTGTTCTATGGCGGGGTGATGAATCTCGCCTGGATCGCCGGGCTGGCGCTCTACGTACTGGCCGAAAAACTACTCCCCGCCGGCCCCCGCGTGGGCTGGATCGCCGGCGCGGGGTTGATAGTCTGGGGCGGGGTGGTGCTGGCGATGGTGATGATGGGCTGAACGGGTGGAGTTCAGGCAGAATTGAACCAGGCCGGGTCGAGGCCGTCCTTTTCCATGCCCACCGGCGCGTCCAGGCGGTCGAAAGGGATGACGCCTTCGTCGCGCAGGCGGGTGGCTTGTTCGGCGGCGTAGCGGTGGGCAAATTCTTCGCGTTCCCGATGAGGGCGGGCGAAATAGGTGTCCCGCCGCCGGTCGTAATCCGCCTGGTCCACGGCCTGATCCGTGATCTTGCTACGGTAATCCACGTGATGCCCCAGTTCATGCGGAAGCGTGCGATAAAGCTGCGTTGTGCGGATGCTGTCCAGTGTCGGCGTGACGGTGAACCCGCGCCGGTCTTCCTCGATTCCGTGCCCGTAAGACCTCAGGCGGTCCAGTTCGGTGGCGCCGTCGGGCGTCAGTGAGCGAGACCAGCGATAAGATTTGCCCGGCTCTTGGGCATCGAGAAAAATGGCCCGCCCCTGATATTTCCCCGTGTCGGCATAATATACCAGCCGCCCCCATGCGGGCCGAAGGGACTGTTGTTTGCGAGTCGGCTGCCTGAGCAGGAAAAGGTCAATTCCGGTGATATCCCCAACCGGCATATGGGCCAGCAGACGGCAGATATCGTCGATCGTGCAGGCGTGGTGAAATCCGGCGATGACGGGCTGGACCAGAAAAGTGATGCCGCAATCGTCAATCCTTCGCTCGACGGCGACCGCGTTATCGACCTTTTCGTAGAACAGCCGGTCGTCATGGCAGGACGCCGGGATTTTCATCCGGTTGTCCTGTCCGTGGCCCTGGCGTTCCGTGCCTATATTGCGGTTCCGCCTTGTCGGGTTTCGCATCTGCTTCGTCCTCGTCATGGTGGGAGGCAGTGGAATTGAACCACCCGGCGCCCGCCCCTCTGTTTTTCGCCACCGATTTTACAGACCGGCGAGGGGAACGCCTCCCATTATTTGCATCGTCTGGTAGGGACAGTGAGTAACGCCTTACGGCGTGATTTTCCTCGCACTTCGAGACGCAGCCTTCGGCTGCTCCTCAGCATGAGGAAAATCATAGTGTTAGTTCCCTCATCCTGAGGAGCCCCGCAGGGGCGTCTCGAAGGGCGAGGTCGCGCCGTCCTCCACATTAAAATCTGGTGCGGGTGACAGGAGTCGAACCTGCAGATTCCTGGGTCTAAGCCAGGCGCCTTTACCAGTTTGGCCACACCCGCATGAATTTTATTTCGTTATCTCCTCAAACAAATTTCGCACATGAAAAAACCGCCTCGCGAAGTCGCGGGCGGTTGCCTGTGTCGGGTTATTAGGGGGTTGTCAGGTCAGCTTGCCGACCTCGCCCCTACCGCACACGCAAACGCGCCCGCCTCCGTCAGGAGCAGGCTCGAGCTCGAATAATAGCTGTTCATTTGCGTGTTCATAGCGGCGGGCTTATACGCGCGGCCGGGTGGGGAGTCAAGGCGAGACAACCCCCGTCCCCTCCAGGAAATTCTTCAACAGCAGGCTGCCGTTCTTCAACGGGCGGTAGTTCTGCATGAATTCGGGGCGGGTGGGGCGCCAGGAGGTGGCCATGGCTTCCGCCGTGGCCTCGGGGTGGAACTGGGTCGAGAACCAGTTGCCGCCATGGTCCAGCGCGGCGCAGGGTAGTTCCGGGCGGGTCGCCAGGATGGTAGCGTTCGCCGGCAGGGCGGCGACATGCTCTTCGTTGGCGAAGTGGAATTCGGGCTCCGACGGGTAGCCCTGGAACAGGAAATGGGCGCGGCCCGCGGCGGTGAGTGAGATCGGTTTGGTCCCGGCAAGCTGGCCGCTGGCGATCATTTCCACCGGCGCGCCCTCGATTTCCGCGACCATCTGGTGGCCGCCGCAGATGCCGAACAACGGCCCGCCAACCGACCGGTATTCGCGCAGCCAGTCGCGGGTTGCGTGCTGCCAGTCCAGATCGTCATGCACCGAATGATAGCTGCCGCCCAGGATAACGGCGTCGGCCTCGTCGGCGGCGGGCAGGGCCTCGCCGCGGCAGACGAAGACGCCGTGAAATTCGATTTTGTCGGCCAATCCCAGGGCGCGGAGCTGCAGGAACACCCAGTGGACCTCGTTGTCGCCGCCGGGTAACTCCTGGTAAATGCTGGCGTCGTAGCGGCCCGGTTGGCCGATCATCGAGACGAAAAGAACGCGTTTCATTTGTCTATCTACCCTTCCGCCGTTCGGCGGGCGCGCAGCGCCGCCGTCAGGGTGCCGTCGTCAAGGTAATCCAGTTCGCCGCCGACGGGAACCCCGTGGGCCAGGTGGGTTACGGCGACCCCCGAGGACGCCAGTTTTTCGGTGACGTAATGGGCGGTGGTCTGGCCTTCGACGGTCAGGTTCGTGGCGAGGATGATCTCCTTCACCGCGTCGGCGCTCGCGCGCTCCACCAGGGCGGGGATGCGCAGATCGTCGGGCCCGATGCCGTCGATCGCCGACAGCGTGCCGCCCAGCACGTGGTAGCGCCCGCGGAATGCCCCGGTGCGCTCCAGCGCCCAGAGATCGGCCACATCCTCGACCACGCAAACGATTGCGGCGTCGCGAACCTCGTCGGCGCAGATATGGCAGGGGTCGGTGGTGTCCAGGTTGCCGCAGACCGCACAGGTGCGAATGGTCCGCGCCGCATCCTCCATCGCCCCGGCCAGCGGCTCCAGCAGGCTCTCGCGCCGCTTGATAAGCTGCAGCGCCGCGCGCCGCGCCGAACGCGGCCCCAGCCCGGGAAGCCGGGCCAGCAGGGTTATCAGGCGCTCGATCTCGTTCATGGAGGGTTCGGCCGCCGGTCAGCCGAAGGGCAGGTTCATGCCGGGGGGCAGCTCGATGCCGCCCATGATTTCCTGGGTCTTTTCCTTGGCATGGGCATCGACCTTGGCGCGGGCGTCGTTGAAGGCGGCGACCAGCAGATCTTCCAGCACTTGCCGTTCTTCTTCCTTGCATAGCGATGGATCGACGGTGACGCCGCGCGCCTCGCCATGACCGTTAAGGACCACGCTAACCAAACCGCCGCCCGAGGCGCCGTGCAATTCGGCCTCGCCCAGGCTGGCCTGCATTTCCTGCATTTTGGTCTGCATTTCCTGGACCTGTTTCATCATCTGGCCAAGGTTTTTCATGTCTCGCCTACTCTCGTTTCTCTTGTCATTAAGGGGGTCAAGTCAGTCACTGTCGGGATCGTCGTCATCGTCCGGCGCGGGGGCCGGGGCATCGGCTTCCAGCCCGGCGCGCGGCGAGGGCTCGACGCGGGTGATTTTGGCGTTCGGAAAGGCCTTTCGCGCCGCCTGCACCAACGGATGCCGGGCCGCGGCCTCATGTTCTTTCTGGCGGTCGGCCTCGGCTTGGCTGGCCAGCGTCGGCTCGCCCTGCTCGCCCGAAACCGTGACCACCCAGCGCTGCCCGGTCCATTCGCTCAACATTGTGCCGACGCGCGACGCCAGGTCGCGCGGGGCATTCTCGTCGGGGCGTATTTCCAGCCGGCCCGGCTCGCAGCGTACCAGATGAACGTTGTGGCGGAGCTGGGTATGGAGGATGGCCTCGCGCTTTTGCTCGAACAGGGCAACGAGTTCGGCGAACCCGGTGGGGCCAGGCGGCGCATCGGCGCTGGCTTGCGGGGCCTGCGCGGGATCGGGGGCAGGTTCGGGCTCGGGCTCGGGCTCGGGCTCACTGCGCGCCACGACGGCCGGGCCGCCGCCAGCGGATGCGCGCGCCGCGCCACCATTGCCGCCGGCAGGCGGCGGTGCGGCAGGCGGCGGTGCGGCAGGGGCCGGCGCGGGGGTATCCGCGCCCTGCGATCCGCCCTTGTGCAGCTCGCGCGCCAGATCGGCCGGCGACGGTAATTCCGCCATATAGGCCAGACGCACCAGCACCATTTCGGCGGCCTGAACCGGCGCGGGCGCGGCCTGCACCTCGCCCAGCCCCTTCATCAGCATCTGCCAGGCGCGGGTCAGCACCGGGATCGACAGCTCGCCCGCCAGGGCGCGGCCCTGTTCACGCTCGGCCTCGGCCACGGTGGCCGATTCGGCGGCCTCGGGCGCGATGGACACGCGGGTCAGCCAGTGGGTCAGGTCCATCAGATCCTGGATCACCACGACCGGGTCGGCGCCGTCCTGGTACATTTGCGCGAACTGGCCCAGCGCATCGGCGATATTTCCGGATATGACCTTGCCGAACAGATCGAAAATCTGCGTGCGGTCGGCCAGCCCCAGCATGTCGCGCACCTGGACGGCGGTGACCCCGCCATCGCCCAGCGCCATGGCCTGGTCCAGCAGGGACAGCCCGTCGCGCACCGACCCATCGGCGGCGCGCGCGACGATGGCCAGCGCCTCGTCCTCGACCGGGACATTCTCCTGTTCGGCGATGGCGCGGAAATGTTCGATCAGGCGGTCCGCCGGCACCCGGCGCAGGTCGAACCGCTGGCAGCGCGACAGCACGGTGACCGGCACCTTGCGGATTTCCGTGGTGGCGAAGATGAATTTCACATGCTCGGGCGGCTCTTCCAACGTCTTCAGCAGCGCGTTGAAGGCGCCCTTCGACAGCATGTGAATTTCGTCGATGATATAAATCTTGTAGCGCGCCGAGACCGGCAGGTAACGCGCGCCGTCGGTCAGCTCGCGGATATTATCGACGCCGGTATGGCTGGCGGCGTCCACCTCCATCACATCGACATGGCGGTCCTCGGCGATCGATCGGCAATGGTCGCACTGGCCGCAGGGCTCGATGGTGGGGCCGCCGGTGCCGTCGGGGCCGATGCAGTTCAGCGCCCTGGCGATGATGCGGGCCGTGGTGGTCTTGCCGATGCCGCGCACCCCGGTCAGCATGAAGGCGTGGGCGATGCGGCCGCTGGAGATGGCGTTGGTCAGGGTGCGGACCAGCGCCTCCTGCCCGATCAGCCCCGTAAAATCGCCCGGACGGTATTTCCGGGCGAGAACGCGATA
>CBFDDT010000063.1:0-19721 GCA_965603635.1 uncultured bacterium
TCGTCAGGCTCATAACCTGAAGGTCACAGGTTCAAATCCTGTCCCCGCAACCAATACCAACGGTCCCTTTACGGGGGCCGTTTTTGTTTGTCTGAGCGCGAATCTAGAGCAATTTTATCCGGCCTGATTGAACCGTTTCGGTTCGATCCGATCGGATATTGCTCTACGCCGGAAGAATCAGGATTGCGCGGAAATCGTTGACGTTGGTCAGCGTCGGCTTGGTGACGACCAGATCGCCGAGGGCGGAGAAGAATCCGTAACCGTCATTGTCGGCCAGCCTTGCCTTGGCGCTGACACCCTGTTGTTCGGCGCGCGCGATGCTGTCGGGGAATAGCAATGCCCCCGCATTGTCTTCCGTGCCGTCGATGCCGTCTGTGTCGCCGGCGAAGGCATGGATGCCGGGCTGGCCCTCGAGCGCCACGGCCAATGCCAGCAGGAATTCGGCGTTGCGCCCGCCACGGCCCTGGCCCCGTACGGTTACCGTGGTCTCGCCGCCCGACAGCAGAACGCAGGGCGCGGCCGCTGGTTGGCTATGGCGGACTACCTGCAGCGCCATGCCGGCCATGACCTTCGCCACCTCGCGCGCCTCGCCCTCGATGGCGTCGCCCAGGATAACGGGCGTGATGCCGGCGGCGCGCGCCACCTCGGCCGCCGCCTCCAGCGAGGCCTGCGGCGCGGAGATCATTTCGATGGACGAGGTGGAAAGGCGCTTGTCGCCTGGCTTCGGCGATTCAGACTCTGGTTTCTCCAAATGACTGGAGATCGCCGGCGGCGGGGTGATGCCGTATTTTTCCAGCACCGCCTTTGCATCGGCCAGGCTGGTGGGATCGGGCACGGTTGGGCCGGAGGCGATGGTCGCCGGGTCGTCGCCGGGCACATCTGAGATCAGCAGGCTGACCACCTTCGCGGGGTGAGCCGCCGCCGCCAACCGTCCGCCCTTGATGGCCGAGAGATGCTTGCGCAGGCAGTTCATTTCGGAAATGTCCGCGCCCGAGCGTAGCAATTCTTTTGAAATCGCCTGCTTGTCCTCCAGCGTCAGCCCTTCCGCCGGCAGCGCCAGCAGCGCCGAGCCGCCGCCCGAAATCAGGCAGAGCAATAAATCGTCCGGGCCCAGTCCGGAGGCCAGCTCCAGGATCCGCCCGGCGGCCTCGCGCCCGGCCGCGTCGGGCACCGGATGCGCCGCCTCGATGATTTCGATTCGCTCGCAGGCCACGGCGTGGTCGTAGCGGGTGACGACCAACCCCTCCAGCGGGCCATCCCAATGCTCTTCAACCGCCTTGGCCATCGAGGCCGCGGCCTTGCCCGCGCCGACCACGATTGTGCGGCCCTTGGGCGGGGTGGGCAGGAAACCGGGCAGCACCCTGGCCGGATCGGCGGCGGCAAGGGCGGCCTGGAAGAGATCGAGAAGAATGGTCCTGGGTTCGGTCATAGTGGCCCCGATGTTGGCGAAAAAAGGGACGGCAGATACAGTGATCGGCCGCTCCTTCTTAACTACAGCTTCACGGGCCGCGTGTCAGCCTTAGTGCGATGGTTCCTAGGTTCGTCACATAAAATGTGTCGAACTTAGGAAGCTGAATCGCACTAAATTTAAAAAGTTAGTGTTCCGAATCCGGAACACTAGGCGACCTCATGATCGGCCATGATTTCCAGCGCGCGCACCATTGCCGAATGGTCCCAGCCGGCGCCGCCATGGGCGCGGCAGCTGTTGAACAGCTCCTGCGCGGTGGCAGTGTTCGGCAGGCTGACACCCAGCGTTTTGGCGCCCTGCAGGGCGAGGTTCAGGTCCTTCTGGTGCAACTCGATCCGGAAGCCCGGGTCGAAGGTGCGCTTGATCATGCGCTCGCCATGCACCTCGAGAATCTTGGAGCTCGCAAAGCCGCCCATCAGCGCCTCGCGCACCTTCGCGGGGTCCGCGCCGGCCTTGGAGGCAAACAGCAGCGCCTCGGCGACCGCCTCGATATTCAGCGCCACGATGATCTGGTTGGCGACCTTGGTGGTCTGGCCCGCGCCGTTGCCGCCGACCAGGGTGATGTTCTTGCCCATCAGCTCGAACAGGGGCCTGGCGCGCTCGAAGGCGGCGTCCGGGCCGCCGATCATGATGGTCAGGCTGCCCGCCTTGGCGCCGACCTCGCCACCTGAAACCGGCGCGTCGATATAGTCGCAACCAAGCTCGTTGATGCGCGCGGCGAAATCCTTGGTTTCCATTGGGCCGATCGAGCTCATGTCGATCACCAGCTTGCCGGCTGACAGCCCCTCGGCAATGCCGTTCTCGCCGAACAGCACTCGTTCCACGTCGGGCGTGTCGGGCACCATGGTGATAATCACGTCCGCGGCTTCCGCGACCGCTTTCGGTGTGTCGCAGGCGTTACCGCCTTTGTCGAGCAGGTCCTGGGGCACGCCGCTGCGCGACATCAGGAAAGCCTCGTGGCCACCGTCGATAAGATGCCCGGCCATGGGGTTGCCCATGATGCCGAGGCCGATGAATCCGACTTTCATTTCGTGTTCTCCTTAAAGATAGGGCTTCAGCCAGCCGAGACCGTCCTCGGTCTTACTGGCCGGCTTGTATTCGCATCCGATCCAGCCGTCATAGCCGATGCGGTCGATATGATCGAATAGAAAGGGATAGTTGATCTCGCCCGTGCCCGGCTCATGCCGGCCCGGCGTGTCGGCCAGCTGCATATGGGGGATTTGCCCGAGATATGCCTCGATGGTCGGAGCCAGGTCGCCTTCCATGATCTGCATGTGATAAATGTCATACTGGATGAACAGATTGTCCGATCCGGTCTCGGCGATGATGTCCGCCGCCTGTTTGGTGTTGTGCAAGTAGAAACCGGGGATGTCGCGGGTGTTGATTGCCTCGATCAGCAGCTTGATGCCAACCGATTTCATGGCGCCGGCCGCATAGGTCAGATTCTCGATGAAGGTGTCCCTCAACAGCGCGGCATCGGCGTCAGTCGGAGCAATACCCGCCAGGCAGTTCAATTGCGGCGCACCCAGCTTGGTGGCGTAAGAGATCGCCTGGTCGACACTGGCGCGGAACTCGTCCTTGCGGTCGGCGAGGATGGCAATGCCGCGCTCGCCCGCGTCCCAATCGCCGGCCGGCAGATTGTGCAACACCTGGGTCAGGCCGTTGTCGCGCAATCGCGTGGCCAGTTCACCGGCCTCGAAGGCGTAGGGGAAGAGATACTCGACCCCCTTGAAGCCGGCCGCGCTGGCGGCGGCGAAACGGTCGAGGAAGTCGACCTCGTTGAACATCATGGTCAGATTGGCGTCGAACTTGGGCATTCTGTTTCTCCGATTTCAGATCAGGCGTCGACCAGTGTTTTTGCCGGTTCCAGGTCCAGGACTTCCTCGAACTCATTGACCGCGTCGATTTCCATCCCCATCGATATATTAGTCACGCGCTCCAGAACGCACTCGACCACGACCGGCACCCGGTGGTCGGCCATCATCCGCTTGGCCTCGTCGAAGGCCGACTGGATCTCGTTCGGGCTGGTCACGCGGATCGCCTTGCAGCCCAGCCCCTCGGCGACGGCCACATGATCGACGCCATACCCCTCCAGGTCCGGGTTGTTGATATTATCGAACGCAAGCTGCACCTGATAGTCCATGTCGAAGCCGCGCTGGGCCTGGCGGATCAGGCCGAGGTAGGAATTGTTCACCACGACATGGATATAGGGCAGCTTGAACTGCGCGCCCACTGCCAGTTCCTCGATCATGAACTGGAAGTCGTAATCGCCGGAAATGGCCACGATCTCGCGGTCCGGGTCGGCGGCGCGAACGCCCAGGGCGGCCGGCAGGGTCCAGCCCAGCGGGCCGGCCTGGCCGGCATTGATCCAGTTGCGCGCGCCGTTGACCTCCAGGAACTGCGCCGCGGCGATCTGCGACAGGCCGATGGTGGTTACGTAGCAGACATCGCGGTCGAAGGCCTTGTTCATCTCTTCATAGACGCGCTGGGGCTTCAACGGGACATTGTCGAAATGCGACTTGCGCAGCATGGTCTTCTTGCGCGCCCCGCATTCAGCCGCCCATTCGCCGCGGTCTTTCAGTTTGCCGTCGGCCTTCATCTCCCTGGCGACATCGATGAACAGCGTCAACGCGGCG
The DNA here is from genome assembly GCA_965603635.1 of uncultured bacterium. GTDB lineage: Bacteria > Pseudomonadota > Alphaproteobacteria > UBA8366 > JADFVY01 > JADFVY01. The sequence goes on from CBFDDT010000063.1 coordinate 4,105, forward strand.
CCGGCGTCCGAGACGATACCGTAGTCCGGCATGAAGACGCGGCCGATCTGGGTCGGTTCGATATCCACATGGACGAATTTGCGGCCCTTGGTATAGACCTCAATCGAGCCGGTATGGCGGTTGGCCCAGCGATTGCCGATACCGAAGCCGAAGTCCGAGGCCAGGAAATTGGCGTTGCCGTATCGGTGGCTGGTCTGCAGGCCAACCATGCCGGCCATTAGCGGGTGGTCGTCGGGGATCGCGCCCCAGGCCATCAAAGTCGGGATCACCGGCACGCCAGTCAGTTCCGCGAATTCCACCAGCAGGCCGGCGGCGTCGGCATTGACGATGCCACCGCCGGCTATGATCACCGGGCGGTCAGCCTCGTTAAGCATTGAAATCGCCTTCTCGGCCTGGGCGCGGGTGGCCTCGGGCTTGAACGCGGGCAGGGGGGCGTAGGTGTCCGGATCGAACTCGATTTCGGTCATCTGAACGTCAATCGGCAGGTCGATCAGCACCGGGCCCGGACGGCTGGACCGCATGATATGGAACGCCTTCTGCAGGACCCAGGGAACCAGCGCCGCCTCCTGCACGGTCACGGCCCATTTGGTGACCGGCTTGGCGATCGATTCGATATCGACGGCCTGGAAGTCTTCCATGTGCAGTTTGGCGCGCGGCGCCTGGCCGGTGATGCAGAGCATCGGTATCGAATCGGCGGAGGCGGAGTAAAGCCCGGTAATCATGTCGGTGCCGGCCGGCCCCGATGTGCCCAGGCAGACGCCGATGTTGCCGGCGCGCGCGCGGGTGTATCCCTCGGCCATATGCGAGGCGCCCTCGACATGGCGAGCCAGAATATGTTTCAGCGTCCCGCGCTTTTTCATCGCGGCATAGAGCGGATTGATCGCCGCCCCCGGCACGCCGAAGGTTTGGGTGATGCCTTCTTTTTCCATGACCATTATGGCCGCTTCAGTCGCCAGCATTCTCGCCATTGCTCGATCTCCAACAGATTATTGAATTTCCATGATGTGAAAATAGTTTCCATTTTATCGGGAGTCAAGTAAAATGGAAAAATATTCCACGATATGGAAAAAGACCGGTTCGACGTAATACCGGATAGCAAAGGCGGGCACAGTCTCGTATTGTCGTATGACAATGGATGTGAAATCTTCTAACCCCGGTGCGGCGAAATCCGCTCGCTCCCGCGGGCGCCCGCCCAGCGGCAAGACGGCCCAGCCTTCGTCGGTGCAGGCGCTGGACCGCGCGCTTCATATATTGGAGATCGTCGCCGAGGCCGACGGGTTGACCCTGACGGAAATCGGCAACCGGGCCGGAATTGCTCCGTCAACGGCGCATAGGCTGTTGATGACGCTGCAGGGGCGGGGCTTCGTTCAGGTCGATGGCGAACTCGGCCATTGGGTGGTCGGAGTCGGGGCCTTCGGGGTCGGCATGTCTTTCCTGCGCAGCCGCAAGCTGGTGACCATGGGGCGCGGCATCATGCATGCGCTGATGGAAAGTTCGGGGGAAACGTCAAACCTGGGTGTCGAGGACGAGGGCGAGGTGGTGTTCATCTCGCAGGTCGAGACCCACGAGGCGATGCGCGCCTTTTTCCGCCCCGGCCGCCGCGGGGCGATCCATGCCTCGGGCATCGGCAAGGCGTTACTGGCGGCCATGCCTGACGAACGCGTGCGCGCGCTGGTCGGTGCCAGGGGACAGAAGGCCTTTACCGCAAATACCCTCACCAGCGCAAAATCGCTGCTCGCCGACATTGGCGAGATCCGCGCGCGTGGCTGGTCGCTGGACAATGAGGAACATACGCTCGGCATGCGCTGTATCGCCTCTGTCGTTTATAACGAATATGGCGAGGCCATCGCCGGTGTGTCGATTTCCGGCCCGACCGTGCGTGTCACCGACAAGCGCCTGACAGAACTCGGCGAGCAGGTCAGAAAGGCTTCGCTGGATATCACCGCGGCGATCGGAGGCCTGCTGCCCGATGCGGGTTAAGTAATCCGCTCCAGGATCAATGCGGGATCGATCGGTTTGGTTAGAAGTTCCGTATCGTCCAAGTCCTTGATTTGCGCCGGTATGTCTTGTGCGCTGTAACCCGTCATCAGCACGATTTTGCCGTCTGAACCGCTTTCCTTGATTCGCCTCGCGCACTCGACGCCGTTTATGTCGGGCAATCCAATGTCGACGAAGATGATATCGTAAGGTTTGGATTTGGCGGCCCTGACCCCGTCGCTCCCGGTCAGAACGACATCAACTTCGTGCATATGCAGTTCCATAAGCTCGGACAATCCGTCCGCGAGGTCTTGATTGTCGTCGATGACAAGAATACGTCTGGGACTCATGAACCGGCGTCTCCGATAGCCCTGATAGCAAGGGCGATTTTCTCGAACCGGTAGCGGGCACTTTTGCAATTCCGCACCGGAAAATTGGCAACCCAGTCCATTGATGCCGATGTTGTCATCGGTCAGGAATAGTAGACGCCATCTATTGCTAATATTGAGTTAATCCAAAAAGAAAATCTCTCTTCCTATACCCCTAAAGAGTAGTTTGAAGGATAGGCTCACTTTCATTTGATCGGGCCTCCGCCAGCAGGCAGAGGATTTCATACATCAATGTCGCGCCAACCAGCGCGGTGTTGCCTGTCTGGTCGAAGGGCGGAGCGACTTCGACTACGTCGCCGCCGATCAGGTTCAGTCCGCCGAGGCCGCGCAGCAGTTTCTGCGCCTCACGCATCGAGATGCCGCCGGCCTCGGGCGTGCCGGTGCCCGGCGCGTAGACCGGGTCGAGCCCGTCCACGTCAAAGCTGATATAGGTGGGGCCGTCGCCGACAATGCGGCGAGCCTCGGCGATGACCGCGTCCACGCCTATTTCGTCGAACTCTTCGATGAAGACGACGCGCATGCCGCTGTCGCGTGAATATTCCCAACCCTCCGGGCTGTTTTGTGCACCGCGAATGCCGATCTGGATCGTGCGATTGGGGTCCAGAAGTCCGTCCTCGACCGCCAGGCGGAAGGGCGAGCCGTGATTGAACTTCGATCCCTGGATTTCACCCCAGGTGTCGGTATGGGCGTCGATATGGACCATGCCGATCGGCCCGTTCTTGGCGATCGATCGGAAAATCGGATAGGTGATGGAATGGTCGCCGCCGACCGCCAGCGGCACGACGCCCGCGGCCACCAACCGGTCGAAGAAAGCCTCGATCTCCTGCACGACCTTCGCATTATCCATAACTGCGCTGAACCGTACATCGCCGACGTCGGCTATGCTGCACAGCGCCGAGGGATTGATACGGGTGACATGATGGATGGCGCGCATCAGGCTGGACTGGTTGCGGATTTCCCGCGGGCCGTGGCGCGCGCCGGGCCGGTTGGTCACCCCGCCGTCATAGGGCACGCCCACCATTGCGATGTCGAGACCGGCGGGGTCCATCCGCAGGGGGGCGCGCATGAAGGTCGCTATCTCGGAATAGCGCGGTGCCAGCTTGGGGTCGTACCGGTCATCGTAGGTGACCTCTTTGTTCATGAAATCCTCGGCCACGCCCTTGCCTCCCATGTTTGAATTATTCTCGTTCCGTCTATAGCATAATGCCGCGGGGGCGGCATGCGAGTTGACCCATGGCCGGATTGGCCTAACTATGGTGCACGTCGGGGCCGCCGGAAAACCTTATGTTAAAGACGAAAAACATCTTCTCCCACCGCAAGCACTGGGCGCACAAGTTCGGTGCGGCCCCGTTCTTGCCCACCTCGCGCGAAGAGATGGATTTGCTTGGCTGGGACAGTTGCGACATCGTCATCGTCACCGGCGACGCCTATGTGGACCATCCCAGTTTCGGCATGGCGATCGTCGGGCGGCTGCTGGAGGCGCAGGGCTTCCGCGTCGGCATTATCGCCCAGCCGGACTGGCAATCTGCGGACCCCTTCAAGGCGCTGGGGGCGCCGAACCTGTTCTTCGGCGTTACCGCCGGCAACATGGATTCGATGGTCAACCGCTATACCGCCGACCGCCGCCTGCGCCATAACGACAGCTACACACCGGACGACGAAGGCGGCAAACGGCCCGACCGCGCCACCATCGTTTATGCCCAGCGCTGCCGCGAGGCTTGCAAGGATACGCCAGTTGTCATCGGCGGCATCGAAGCCTCGTTGCGCCGTATTGCCCATTACGACTACTGGTCCGAAAAGGTCCGCCGCTCTATCCTGGTGGACAGCAAGGCGGATCTGCTGGTCTATGGCAATGCCGAGCGCGCCATCGTCGAGATCGCCCACCGTATCGCCGCGGGCGAGCATCCACGTGAGATGAAGGACATCCGCGGCACCGCTTTCATGCGCGATTCCGTGCCCGACGGCTGGACTGTCGGCGACCTCGGCTCCATAGATGAGGACGCGCCGGAAAATCCCCTGCGGCTCTATCGCGACATCCCGCGCGAACGCACCGCGATCCGGCTGCCGGGTTACGACCAGGTCAAGGACGATCCGGCGCTCTATGCCCATACCTCGCGGCAATTGCATCTGGAGAGCAATCCGGGCAATGCCCGCGCGCTCATTCAGCGCCATGGCGATCGCGAGCTGTGGCTGACCCCGCCGCCGATCCCGCTGACCACGGAAGAGATGGACGGCGTCTACGGCCTGCCCTATGCCCGCGCGCCGCATCCGTCATACGGCGACGCGCGTATCCCGGCCTGGGAGATGATCCGCTTCTCGGTCAATATCATGCGGGGCTGTTTCGGCGGCTGCTCGTTCTGCTCGATCACCGAACATGAAGGCCGCATCATTCAGAGCCGCTCGCATGAATCGATCATCAAGGAGATCGAGGAAATCCGCGATCGCGTGGACGGATTCACCGGCGTGATTTCCGACCTCGGCGGGCCGACGGCGAACATGTATCGCATGGCCTGCAAGGACGAGAAAACCGAATCGGTCTGCCGCCGGCTGTCCTGCGTCTATCCGGATATTTGCAAGAATCTCGACACCAGCCACGAATCGCTGATCGATCTGTACCGCAAGGCGCGCGAAATTCCCGGCGTGAAGAAGATCACCATCGCCTCGGGGCTGCGCTACGATCTGGCGGTGAAAAGCCCGGCCTATGTGAAGGAACTGGTGACCCACCATGTCGGCGGCTATCTGAAGATCGCGCCCGAACATACCGAGGACGGGCCGCTGTCGAAGATGATGAAGCCGGGCATGGGCTCCTACGACAAGTTCAAGGCGATGTTCGAAAAGGCCACCAAGGCAGCCGGCAAGAAGCAGTATCTGATTCCCTATTTCATCGCCGCCCATCCCGGCACGACCGACAAGGATATGATGAACCTGGCCCTTTGGCTTAAGCGCAACGGCTTCCGCGCCGATCAGGTGCAGACCTTCCTGCCCTCGCCGATGTCGCTGGCAACTGCGATGTATCACGGAAAGCGCAACCCCTTGCGCCCGGTGCGGCGAAACGGCGGCGAGGAAATCTGGACCGCCCGCGGCCTGAAACAGCGCCGCCTGCACAAGGCCTTCCTGCGCTACCACGACGCGGAGAACTGGCCGCTGCTGCGCGACGCCCTGAAACGGCTGGGCCGCGCCGACCTGATCGGCAACGGCAAGCGCCACCTGATCCCCACCTGGCAACCCACCGGCACCGGCAAGGCCGGCGGCGAGGGCGCGCGAACCGGCAGCAAACACAAGGGCCAGACTTTCCTGACTCAGCAGGCCGGCAAGGGAAGACGGCGCGTGCCGGCGAGCAAGGAGTGACGGTCGGTCGCGTGATGCTGGCCGAGGAGCTTTCCGACGAAATCATTGACGCGATAGAAGTGTCCGAGATGCCGCCTGGCCACCGGTATCTTGACGCTGAACTCGAAGACTCACAGGCTTTCGTTACGCCTAATTCAGGACAAGGAACAGGCAATGAGCAGTAAAATCCCCACCGAGATGAATTACGTCGACCTTCCCGAATTCGGTGGGCCGGAGGTTCTGGTTCCCGCGCGCGGCCCCGTACCGCGCCCCGGGCCGGGCGAAGTGCTGGTCAAGGTCCACGCCGCCGGCGTCAACCGGCCGGATATCATGCAGCGCCAGGGCGGCTACAATCCGCCTCCGGGCGCATCGCTGATTCCGGGGCTGGAGATTGCGGGGACCATCGTCGAGGCCGCGTCGGATGTCACCGGCTGGAAGGTCGGCGACCAGGTCTGCGCGCTGGTATCGGGCGGCGGTTATGCCGAATACTGTGTCGCGCCCGCGCCGCAATGTCTGCCCGTTCCGGAGGGGCTCACGATGGTGGAAGCGGCCGGACTGCCGGAAACCTATTACACGGTCTGGACCAACGTGTTTCAGCGCGGCCGCCTGAAGGCCGGCGAGATCTTCCTGCTCCATGGCGGGTCCAGCGGCATCGGCACCACGGCCATCCAGCTTGCCCGCGAATTCGGCGCGCGGATTTTCACCACCGTCGGCAATGCGGAAAAGGCGAAGGTGTGCACGGACCTGGGGGCGGAACGCGCGATCAATTATCGCGACGAGGATTTCGTCGCGGTGGTCGCGGAACTGACCGGCGGCAAGGGCGTGGACCTGATCCTCGACATGGTCGGTGGCTCGTATATCGAGCGCAATATCGAGGCACTGGCGGTCGAGGGGCGGCTTGTTCAAATCGCCTTCCAGCAGCCCAGCAAGGTCGAAATAGACCTCCTGCCGATGATGCTCAAGCGCCTGACCATCACCGGCTCCACCCTGCGCCCGCGTAGCGTGGAACAGAAGGCCGAAATCGCCGCCGAGCTGCGCGAACAGGTGTGGCCGCTGATCGAGGCGGGCAAGGTCAGGCCGCTGATCCACAAAACCTTCCCCTTGGCAGAGGCCGCCGCCGCCCACGCGCTGATGGAGACCAGCACCCATATCGGCAAAATCATGCTGACGTGCGAGTAGGGCCGGGCCGGGGGGCTTTAACCCCCCGGCCGGGTGCGCATGTTCTCTGGTAGCCAGGTGGCGAGTTCGGGGAAGATGACCAGGATCGCCACCATCAGCACCATCAGCGCGAACATGGGCAGCGCCGCCTTGGCGATATAGCCCATGTCGTGCTTGGTCATGCCCTGCATGACGAACAGGTTGAAACCGATCGGCGGGGTGATCTGCGCCATCTCGACGACCACGACGATGAAGATGCCGAACCAGATGACGTCGATACCGGCTTGGCGGATCATCGGTTCGACCACGGCCATGGTCAGCACCACCGACGAAATCCCGTCCAGGAAACATCCGACGATGATATAGAAGACGGTCAGCGCCGCGATCAGGGCGATCGGCGACAAATGCAGGGACGAGATGAATTCCGCCAGCGCGCGCGGCAGGCCGGTGAAACCCATCGACAGCGACAGGAAGGACGCACCCATCAGGATGAAGGCCACCATGCAGGACGTCCGCGTCGCGCCCATCAGGCTTTCCAGGAAGGTCTTGCGGGTCAGCGAGCCTTGGCCGGCGGCCAGGATAAGCGCCCCGATCACGCCGAAGGCGGCGGCTTCGGTCGCGGTGGCGAAGCCCAGATACATCGACCCGATCACGAAGGTGACGAGCATGATGACAGGGATCAGGAAACGCGATTCCGTTATCATGGCCCCGAGCGACATGGGCGGTTCGGGAGGTGGCCGCTGGCCGGGCCGCAGATAATGCCAAGCCACCACATAGCCCATGAACAGGCTCGACAGCACCAGTCCGGGCAGTACGCCGGCCATGAACAGCTTGGAAATCGATTCGTTGATTGTCACCCCATAGACGATCAGCGTCAGCGACGGCGGGATCATCAGTCCCAGCGTCGCCGAGCCGGCCAGCGTGCCGATGGTCATGAATTCCGGGTAACCACGCTTGCGCAATTCCGGAATCGACATCTTGCCGACCGTGGTCAGCGTGGCGGCCGACGAGCCCGACACGGCGGCGAATATTGTGCAGCCGATGACGTTGGTATGCAAAAGCCCGCCGGGCAATTTCGCCACCCATGGCGCCAGCCCGCGGAACATGTCTTCGCTTAGCCGCGTTCGAAACAGTATTTCGCCCATCCAGATGAACAGAGGCAGGGCGGTCAGCGTCCAGCTTGAAGACGAGGTCCAGATCGTCGTGATCATGGCGTCGCCCGCCGGCCGGTCGGTGAACAATTCCATGCCGACAAACGCCACGCCCAGCAGCGCCAGCGCTACCCAGACGCCCGAGCCCAGCAACAGAAACAGGACGAACAGGAATACACCGGTCAGTAAAAATCCGTCTTCCATGGTTGTTCCCTATTCGACCTTGGCCGCGTCGAGAGCTTCTTCGCGGAAGTTTGTTTTGCCGGTGAAAATCAGACGGACCAGGTTGTCCCACAGCGCGACTGACACCAGAACGGTGCCGATCGCCATGGCAAGCTGTGGAATCCACAGATGCGTGGCATCCTGCCCCTGGCTTATGTCGTTCAGTTTGTATGACCAGTAAGTGCCCTTGATGGCGTACCGCGCGAAATAGGTGGCCAGCGCCGCGCCGACAAGCAGGCACCAGCCTTCGCCCCAGTGCCGCCAACGGCCCAGATTGTTCAACAGCAGTCCAACTCGGATATGCGCCCCGTGGTTCAGCGCATAGGGCAGTGCGAAGAAGGACGATGCCGCCATGCAGTAGCCCGCATAATTGGTCGAGCCGGGGGCCTGGAAGCCGAACCAGCGCGCCGCCATCTGCAGCACGATGATACTCAGGATCGCGAGCATGAACAGCGCGCCCAGCATGCCGGAGCCGAGATAGACCGCGTCGAGAATTTTCCGGAGCCTTGCGCCGATAGCCGTCATCGGTTTTATCCCGCTGAAGAGGAAGGGCAGGGGAGGCGGGCGGCGCGTATTGAAAGAACGCACCGCCCCGTATTTCCCCGCTTTACTTCGCCTTGTAGGCGTCGACGATGGCCGCGCCCTCGGCGCCGGCCGCCTCGGACCACTCCTTGGACATGGTATCGCCCATCTTGGCGAGTTCGGCCGCCAGCTTGTCGCCCGGCGGAATAACCGTCATGCCGTTGGCGGCGAGCTGGGCGAGATACCATCCGGTCAGCTCACGCGCGCGGGTCGTGCCCGCGGCCTCGGCCAGCATGGCCGATGACTTCAGACAGTTCTTCACCTGGTCGGACAGGCCGTTATAGGAGTCCTTGTTGGCGAAGACATAGTTGCGCGGCAGCCAGGCCTGGGTGTCGTAGAAATGGGTTAGATGCTCCCAGACCTTTTTATCGTAGCCGGTGGAACCCGACGAAATAAAGGCGTCGGCAACGCCGGTGGCCAGCGCCTGGCTCAGCTCCGCGGCCTCGATCTGCACCGGCAGCATGCCGCCCAGTTCGGCCAGGCGGGCGGTCGCCGCGTTATAGGCGCGGAATTTGATGCCCTTCATGTCGGCGACGCTGTTGATTTCCTTCTTGAAATACATCCCCTGCGGCGGCCAGGGCACACCGTAGAGCAGCACCATGTTCTGCTCGTCGAGGATTTTTTCCATGGTTGGGCGCGCGGCCGCATAGAGCTTGTCCGAGTTATCGAAGGACGAGGCCAGGAACGGCACGGAATCGACGCCGAAGATCGCGTTTTCGTTCTGATGCGCCGACAGCAGGCGCTCGCCGATCGGGGCCTGGCCGGTCTGCACCGCGCGCTTGATTTCGCCGCCCTTGAACAGCGAACCACCGCCATGAACGACGATTTCCAACTCGCCGCCGGTGCAGATGCCCACGGCCTTGGCGAACAGCTTGCCGTTCTGGGTGTGATAATTGGAATCCGCATAAGCCATGGGCATGTCCCATTTTTCCCCCGCCATGGCGACGTTGGAGGCGAATGCCATGCCGGCCAGCGCCGACAGCCCGATTAGCTTCTTCATGATTGGTTCTCCCTGTTTTGTTGAAGGCGTGATGGTTAATGAAATTTGTTAGTTGTCGAAGCGTCCTACTTTGTATGGGGTCATGTCAATATTCGGGTTTCTACCGCCGATCATGTCGGCGACAAGGCGGCCGGTCTTGGGCCCCATGGTCAATCCCAGATGCTGGGCGCCGAAGGCGAAGACCACGCCGGGCGCCTTGGGCGAGGGGCCGATCAGGGGCAGGCTGTCGATGGTGGAGGGCCGATGGCCCAGCCAGGTGTCTTCGCTCTCCCAGGTCAGCGTGGGATAGAGCTTGCGGACGCGGCGCTTGAACAACTCGATCGGGGCGTTCGAAGCCGGCGCATCCAGCCCGCCGAACTCGACCAGTCCGGCGCAGCGCAAACCCGCCTCCATCGGCGTCAAAAGGAACTTGGCATCGGCCAGCATATAGGGATGCGGCGGAACGATGCTGGGGCCGCGCAGCCAGAGATGGTAGCCGCGTTCCGACTCCAGGGCGGGCTCGTGGCCCAGCGCGCGCGCCAGTCTGGCCGACCAGGCGCCGGTCGCGATCACGACCCGGTCCGCCTCGATCCGTTCGCCATCGGCGATCACGGCGGCGCGCCCGCCTTCCAGCGGCAGGATTTCCGAGATTTCCGCCTGGCGCAGCCTTCCGCCCTGACTTTCGAACCAGCCCGCCAGATCGGCCACATAGCGGCCCGGATCGGTGATCCAGCCATAACCATTGAAGGTGGCGGCGAACGAATAGTCCGGGCCGATATTCGGGTCTATCGCAAGCAGCGTCTCGCGGTTCCGTTCTTCCCATTCGAAACCATGTGTCTTGCGCAGCGCGAATCCGAAGGCATCGTCCAGAAAGGCCGCGCGGTCGGGATAAAAATAACTGTATTCGCCGGTGTTGATCCAGTGTTCGGCCGGAGTACCGCGGGCCAGCGAGCGATGCTGCTCCAGCGTATCGTCGACCAACGGCATCAGCGCCCGCGCGATAGCCTCTACCTTGTCGCGCCGCCCGTTGCGCAGATAGGGGATCAACCAGGGCAGCAGGCGGGGCAGGTAGGACCAGCGCAGAAACAGCGGCCCATCCGGGTCCAGCAGCATCCCGGGCGCCTTCTTCCAGACGCCGGGCGTCGGCACCGGCACCACCGCGCAGCGCGCCAGGATTCCCGCGTTACCGTATGAGGTTTGTCCGGAATCGCCGGAGGCGATGCGGTCGATCAGGGTGACATCATGCCCGTCCCGGCGCAGCCACTCGGCCGTCGAGACGCCGGTGATCCCGCCACCGGCAACGATGATGTTAAGCCTGTCCATCATGACGCCTTGTTATATTGTTATTAACGACGTTGTCATTTTGTCGATAATTTGTCAACGTTTTCATTTTGTGCGCTTACGCCACCCATTCGCTGACCGGCGCGGCGGCGTCCTGCAGCGGTTGCGCGATCACATCCACCAGTGTCGGCCCGTCCGTGGCGATAGCCGCCTTCAGCGCGGACTCCAACTCGCCCGGCTCCTCGACGCGCCAGCTTTTCAAGCCATAGGCCGCGGCCACCGCGGCATGGTCGGTGCGGGTGAAATCGACCGAGAAATAGCGCTCGCCGAAGCCCGACTTCTGGCCCGCCTTGATCCAGCCATAGACGCTGTTGGAAAACACGATGAAGGTGATCGGCAGACCAAGGCGCACGACCGTTTCGAACTCGCCGACGGAAAAGCCGAAGCTGCCGTCGCCCATCACGGAAACCACCTTGGCGTTGGGCCGGCCGATCTGCGCGCCGATCGCCCCGCCCACCGAATAGCCCAGTGCGCCATGGGCGCGGTTCGAGAAAAACTGCCGCCCCGGCCGCCGTAGTTCGTAATAGGCAGAGAAATAGGGGCAGGGCGTGCCCGGGTCGGCGACCACTACCGCATCGTCGGGCAGCAGCCGGTTAAGGGTCGCGACCACGCGTTCCGGCAGGATAGGCTTGTTGTTGCTTTCCGCCAGCGGCAGGAAGGCCTCGTACTTGGCCGCCTTTGCCTTGGCCGCGATGCCGGCGCCGCCGAAGGCGCGTGTTTTGCCGCTCTCCTCCAGCGCCTTGTTCAGCGCCGCCAGCGCCAGGCGCGCATCGGCGCAGATCGACGCCTCGGTCTGGTAATTGGCGCCAATCGCCATCGGGTCGGCATCGATATGCAGGATGCGCACGCCCGGCGGTGGGCTGCGCCAACGTTCCGTGGTCACCGATCCCGCCCGGCAGCCGATGAACAGCACCAGGTCCGCCGCGTCCACGACGTCGCGCGTCGCGGGCCGCCCGCCGTTGGAACCGACGACGGTGACGCAATTGGGATGGATTTCCGCAAGACTCCCCTGGCCGCTGATCGTGGTGCAGACGGCCAGGTCCAGCGTCTCGGCCAGTTTCTGCAGTTCCGCCTCGCCGCCCGACAACACCACGCCGCCGCCGCAGATGACGACCGGCTTCTTTGCCGACAACAGGGCCTCCAGCAGGCTTTCCACATCCGCCGGGTCGGGGCCCGCGCGCAATGAAGGGAAATGCCCGAACCGGGATTCTGCCCAGATATCGTCTTCCGGCACCGGCGCCTTCTGTACGTCGAAGGGCAGGCCGAGATGGGCCGCGCCCATGCTGCCGCTGGTCATGGCGCGAAAGGCGGCGCGCACCATGCGCGGCATCAGCCCGGCCTGCGGAATAACGCCGTTCCATTTGGTCAGCGGCCGGAACAGCGCGTCCTGGTCCAGCTCGGTCAAGGGATAGCGCCCGGCGGATGCGGTCGACACGTCGGTGGTGATGGCCAGCACGGGAACCGAGGATTCGTTGGCCTCCACCACGCCCGGCAGGATATAGGTCGCGCCACCGCCCGACGGCCCCTCGCAGACGCCGACCTTGCCGGTCACCCGCGCATAGCCGTCGGCCATATAGGCCGCGTGCCGCTCGTCGCGGGTCAGAATATGGGTCATGCCATGATCGAGCCGCGCCAGCGCGTCGTAAAAGGGCAGCGTGGTATCGCCGCACAGCCCGAAAATATGCTTCACATCATGGGCGGCCAGCAAACGGACCATGGCTTCGGCGCCGGTGGAAATATTGGATCCCTGCGTCATGCTCTTCGTTATCTATGGTTATGGCGGAGCGGACTGCGCTATAGAAGACGCGAACGATGCATCTTGAAAAGCATCGCTGTCAAACGATTAACGCAGCTACGGAACGTCGCATGACTGACATGAAACCGGATGGCGGGCATATCGCCCATGGCGGCAAGGCGGTCTATGGCGCCAGCGTCGGGATATTGATGCTGGAGGCGCGCTTTCCCCGCATCCCAGGCGACATGGGCAACGCGCTGACCTGGCCCTTCCCGGTGCATTACCGCGTCGTGCGTGGGGCCTCGCCCGACCGGGTGGTGCGCCAGCGCGCCGAAGGGTTGCTGGAGGATTTCATCGCCGCCGCGCGCGAACTGGTGGCCGACGGCGTCGATGGCATCACGACCAATTGCGGTTTCCTGTCGCTGTTCCAGGACGAATTGGCGGCGGCGGCCGGCGTGCCGGTGGCGACCTCGTCCCTGATGCAGGCCCCGATGATTCAGGCGATTCTGCCGCCCGGCAAGCGGGTCGGCATCCTGACGATTTCGGCCGGCACCCTGACCGGCGGACATCTGCGCAAGGCCGGCGTGCCCGAGGGAACGCCTGTGGTTGGCACCGAGGGGGGTAAGGAATTCTCGCGCGTTATCCTCAACAACGAGGAGCGCATGGATGTCGAGGCTGCCCGACAGGACCTGACCGAGGCCGGCCGGGAACTGGCCGGGAAAAACCCCGACGTCGGCGCCATCCTGCTGGAATGCACCAACATGGTCCCCTACGCGGCCGATGTCGCCCGCGCCACCGGCCTGCCGGTATTCTCGATTTACAATTTTATCTGCTGGTTCCAGTCGGCGCTGCAGCCGCGGGAGAAGTTCTAAAGCTCCACCGCCGTGCTCTTGTACACCGTGCGCATGACGAAGATTGAGCGTATCCTGGCCACGTGGGGGAGGCGGGAGAGGTATTCCTTGTGGATGCGCTCATAATCGGCGACGTCGGCGACCGCGACGCGCACCACATAATCCGCGTCGCCCGCCATCAGGTAGCATTCCATGACGGCCGGCACGTTTCGCACCGCGTTTTCGAAATTGTTCAGGTACTCCTCGGCCTGGCTGTCCAGCGAGACCTCGACGATAACGCTGGTGCCCAGGCCGATCGCCTCCTGGTTCACCAGCATGGCGTAGCCGGCGATGACGCCCTCCTCGTCCAGCCGCCCGACCCGCCGGTGGCAGGCGGACGGGGACAAATTCACGCTCTCGGCAAGCTGCGCATTGGTCATGCGGCCGTCATGCTGCAGCAGATTCAGGATCTTGCGATCTGTCGCGTCCAGGTCGATCATCCGAATATACTACGCAAAAATCACTAATATACGCAAGCTACTTCGAAAACAAACCGATTTATCGGGCAATTTCGCAAGCACATTCGCTTGAAAATCAATTATGCTTTTTCCAGATTTTAACACCGTTCCTGGGAGGACGAGTCATGCTTATCGGTGTACCCAAAGAGATCAAGAATCACGAATATCGGGTCGGGATGACCCCGGGCAGCGTCGCCGAGGCGATTGCTCATGGCCACAAGGTACTGGTTGAGACCAATGCCGGCGCCGGCATTATGTGTTCCGACGCGGATTACATCGCCGCCGGCGCGACGATCGCCGCCACGGCGGCCGATGTCTTCGCCGCCGCCGAGATGATCGTCAAGGTCAAAGAGCCCCAGGCCGTCGAGCGTGCCATGCTGCGCCAGGACCAGATCCTCTTCACCTACCTGCATCTGGCTCCGGATCCCGAGCAGACCAAGGACCTGGTCAACAGCGGCGCCGTCTGCATCGCCTACGAGACCGTCACTGACGCCGTCGGCCGCCTGCCGCTGCTGGCCCCGATGTCGGAGGTCGCGGGCCGCATGTCGATCCAGGCCGGCGCCCACTGTCTTGAGAAAACACAGGGTGGACGCGGTATGTTGCTGGGCGGCGTGCCGGGCGTGGCCCCCGCCAAGGTGGTTATCCTGGGCGGCGGCGTTGTCGGCGTGAACGCGGCCTATATGGCGACCGGCCTTGCCGCCGATGTCACCGTTATCGATCGTTCGGCCGCCGCCATGCGCGCCATTACCGATCGCTTCGGCCCGGCGGTGAAAACCGTGCATTCGACCAAGGCCTCGGTCGAGGAAGAAGTGCTGGCGGCCGATCTGGTGATCGGCGGCGTGCTGATCCCCGGCGCGGCGGCGCCCAAGCTGGTGACCGCCGAAATGGTCAGCCGGATGAAGCCCGGCTCGGTCGTGGTCGATGTCGCCATCGATCAGGGCGGCTGCTTCGAGACCTCGCACGCCACCACCCATGCCGACCCGACCTATGTGGTCGACGAGGTTGTTCATTACTGCGTGGCCAACATGCCGGGCGGTGTGGCGCGGACTTCTACCTTCGCACTGAATAACGCGACCCTTCCCTTTACCCTGGCGCTTGCCGACAAGGGTTGGAAGGACGCGCTGGCCGCCGATCCGCATCTTCGCGCCGGCCTTAACGTATACAGCGGCAAGATCACCTACGCGGCAGTCGCCGAGGCTCTCGGCTATGACTACCTCGCGCCGGAGAGCGCCGTCGCTGCATAAGAACACCATTACGTTTCCTCCTTATGGTGACTTTCCCCGGCCATTCGTGGCCGGGGTTTTTTTTATGCGCGGGCGGCGTTAGGGTGGGGAAACTCAAGGCCGGTGAACCATGGCGGATTATCTGACGACGAAGGAAGTGGCGGCCTTGCTGCGCATCAAGGAGC
>CBFDDT010000064.1:0-19694 GCA_965603635.1 uncultured bacterium
CCGCAGGTAAGGATTCCCTCACATTTTGTCTCCATACTCAGCCGTACCAGATCGTCGGGACCGTAGGCGACGTCGTCCTCGTTATGCAGGGCGTCGTAATCGCGCCGGAGGCGCGCCTCGACATCGGGTGGAAGCTTGCGTGTAACGAAAAGTGTGGGTTTTTGGGCCATTTGAAATAAATCCTTGTGTCGGACAGATTGTCGCCAACATTCAATGAGACGGTGCGGTCCGACATAAACCAGAAATGACCCCGCGCCGCCAAGCCCCCTTGGGTAAGAAATTTCGAATTGGATAGTCCTGGAGTTTACGATGAAGAAAATCGCCGCCGCCATTGCCGCCGTCCTGATGACCGCATCGGCCGCGTCCGAGGCGCAGGCCGTCGAGCTTGCGGCGCACCGGGCGTTCTACCGCCTTTCGCTGGACTCGGCCTCCACCGAGAGCAACATGGCCGGCGTCGAGGGGGCGATCAGTTATGAGATCAAGGATGCCTGCGATGCCTGGATCGTCGAGCAGAACTTTGCCCTGCGCTTTCAGTTGGCCAACGGCGGGGACATCGACAGTGTCGACAAATATGCATCCTGGGAGTCCAAGGACGGGCTGGAATACCGCTTCAACATTACTCGCCTTTCCAGCGGCCGGGAGTCCGAAAAGATCGGCGGGCGGGCCGAGCTTGAATCGCCGGGTGGCTCCGGCATGGCGATTTTCGATGAACCGTCCAAGGACAGGATTGCGTTGTCCAAGGGCACCGTATTCCCGACCGAACATACCGTGATTCTGCTGAAAAGAGCCGCGAGCGGGGCGCGATTTGACCGCCATTTGCTATTCGACGGATCGAAGATCGAAGCGTCGGCGCCGGTAACGACTGTTGTGCTTAAACAGCAAGAAGGCATCGGCGGGGAAATCATCAAGGCGCCGCTTGGCCCGGATGCCATTTGGCCGATGCAACTCGCTTTTTTCGCCGCCGAGGGCGACGCCCAGCCGGGCGAGGAATTGCCCGATTTCGAAATGACGATGAATATCCAGCCCAACGGGATCGTTACCAGCCTGGTGCTGAATTTCGGCGACTTCAAGGTGAATGGCGTGCTGGAAAAGATCGAGGAGTTGCCGTCCAGCGGCTGCTAAAACCCGCGCCCTTTCGTAATCGCCTTTTCGCCAAGCTTCTCGCGGACTTTATCGATCGCCTCTTCCACTCTCGCCCGTTTTTGCGCGCCTGGGTCCAACAGGTCGGGCTGGGCCGCCGCGTCCATATCGCATAGTTCCTCCACCCCGGCGCCGATCAGCCGGTAGGGGCGCCCATCCGCCTCCTTCTCCAGCAGCGGCAGGACGGCGCGATATATTTCCTCGGCCATCCAGGCCGGGGCGGCGAGTGTACGGCTGCGGGTCAGGAGTTTGAAATCCGCTGTCTTCAGCTTCAGTGTCACCCTTCTTCCCGCCAGTTGTTTCTTCTTCAGCCGCCGCGCCACCGTTTCGCATAGTGGCCAGATTTCGCGGGCCAGCGTCGCCATGTCTGCAATATCGGTCACGAAGGTCGTTTCGCCGGAAATGCTCTTTGTCTGCTCGGTCGGATCCACCTTGCGTTCGTCCAGGCCGCGCGACAGTTTGTATAACCGTTGTCCCATGGCGCCATACCGGCGATATAATTCCGCTTCCTCGACCAGGCGCAGATCGCTGATTATCCTGATGCCGTCGCGCTGCAGTTTGGTCTCCAGCGCCCGGCCCACCCCGTAAATCGCGCCGACCGGCCTGGGCGCCAGGAACTCCAGGGTTTCGGCTTTGCCGATCACCGCCAGTCCGCGCGGTTTGTCCAGGTCGGAGGCCATCTTGGCGAGAAACTTGTTATGACTCAGCCCGATGCTGGCGCTGACCCCGATCTCGCGCTCGATCTCCAGGATCAACTTCGCCAGGGTGTGGGCGGGACTGCCGCCGTGGAGTTTCTCGGTTCCGCTCAAGTCGAGGAAGGCCTCGTCGATCGACAGGGGTTCGACCAGCGGCGTCGCCCGCAGCATCAACGCGCGCACCTGGCGGCCGACGGCGGAATATTTCGTTATGTCCGGTCGGATCACCACCGCATCCGGACAGGCCTGCAGCGCCTTGAACATTGGCATTGCCGAGCGCACGCCATAGACCCGCGCCACATAGCAGGCCGCCGCCACCACCCCGCGCCGGCCGCCGCCGACGATGACCGGCCGGTTCGCCAGTTCCGGATTATCCCGCTTCTCGACCGAGGCATAAAAGGCGTCGCAATCGATATGGGCGATCGACAAATCGTGCAGTTCCGGATGGCTGGCCAAGCGAGGCGAACCGCATACCGGACAGCGCCCTTCCGGCGCCGACTCGGGCAGGGCCAGGCAGTCCCGGCACAGGATTGGCGCTGGATCGGTCATGCCGGGCGCTCTTCCTGCCAGAGCCAGGCCGCGCCCCTGACACCGCTGGAATCGCCATGTAGTGGGGGCATGATCCGGGTCACCACCCGATCGGAGAAAATCCACTCTTCCCACAGGCGTGGCAGATTTTCGTACAGCCGCGCGATATTGGACAGGCCACCCCCCAGGACGATGATATCGGGATCGAGGATATTGACCATATGCGCCAGGGCGCGCGCCAGCCTCGTTTCGAATCGCGCCATGCTTTCCGCTGCTCCGGCATCGCCCTCGGCCGCACGGTCCGCAATGTCCTCGGCGGCGAGGAATTGCCCTGTCTCTTCCATATGGATGCGCGCCAGCGCCGGCCCCGATACCCATGTTTCGATGCAGCCCCGCCTGCCGCACCAGCATGCCGGGCCAGGCAGTTCGCCGGGTTCCGGCCAGGGCAGGGGGTTATGGCCCCATTCGCCTGCGATGGCGTTGGCGCCGGTCAGAACCCGGCCGCCAATAATCACGCCGCCGCCCACGCCGGTACCCAGAATGACACCGAACACCGCATGCGCCCCGGCCGCCGCGCCGTCCACGGCCTCGGACAGGGCAAAGCAGTTGGCGTCGTTGGCCACGCGCACGGGCCTGCCCAGCGCGGCTTCGATGTCCCGGTCAAGCGGCTGTCCGTTCAGCCATGTCGAGTTTGCGTTTTTTACCAGCCCGGTCGCCGGCGAGATCGTGCCGGGAATGCCGATGCCGACGGTTGCGCCGCCGCCAGCCTGTGAGTCGGCCTGTTTTACCAGCCCCGCGACCGCCGCCACCGTTGCCGCGTAATCGCCTTGCGGGGCCGTGATTCTATGGCGAAATCGCACCGATCCATCCTCGTCCAGCAAGGCAACCTCAATCTTGGAGCCGCCGAGATCAACACCGATGCGCACTGAAGCTTTTCTCCATAGGGGTTTGAAATAGGCTGGGCGCCATTGTCCATCCTTTCCCGATATTTGTCATGGATATTGCTTAAGCGCTATATTGTGTTAGGACTAAGTGGTTATTGCGTTACAGGCGCCGATGCCGATTTCAAAATTTTCAGTTGCCGGGGCGCGAAATAATTTGGGGGAAGCCGTATGGCTCAGACTATTCTGATCGTCGAAGATAACGAGCTGAATATGAAGCTCTTCCGCGATCTGCTGGAAGCGCAGGGTTATGGTATTTTACAAACCCGTGACGGCATGCAGGCACTCGATATTGCCCGCGCCGAACGTCCAGATCTGATTGTCATGGATATCCAGTTACCGCAGGTGTCGGGACTGGAGGTTACCAAGTGGATCAAGGCCGACGACGACCTGAAGCATATTCCGGTCATCGCGGTCACCGCCTTTGCGATGAAGGGGGACGAGGAAAAGATTCGCGAGGGCGGCTGCGAGGCCTACGTCGCCAAGCCGATTTCCGTCAACGATTTCCTGGCGACCATCAAAAAATTCCTGCCCTGAATCCGGCGGCCGGTCTTTAGACTCGCGCGGCGCCGGGCGCGCCTCCAAAAGATAAAATTTTAAGTAAATCCCGTAATATAAAATTTGCGGGACATTGTAACCGACTCTTGTAACGCAGAGTCCGTATTTCAATTATTGTTAAATGGTTAAAGCGTCAGATTTATTCCTCCGGTCATGAAAAATAAAAATCGGGGAATACACGGACGCAAAAAATGTATCCCCTGGTGACGGGTTCCATCGAACCCCTATTTAGAAGGATTAAAAAAATGACGGACGTGAAGAAACTGAATACCAACGATCTGGACTCGATTGTCGCCGACGAAGGCCGGCGCCATGCGCTTAAACGTCTTGGTCTGGTGGCGGTCGTGGGTTATGCGGCGCCGACCCTCTTGTCCCTGACCAAGGCCCATGCCGGTAGCTCCAATTCCGGGTCCGGTGGCGGCAGCGGCGGCGGCGGTGGCGGTAGCAGTTCCGGTTCCGGCGGCGGCAGCGGCGGCAATTCCAGTTCCGGCGGCGCCTCGAGCAGCAATTCCGCTTCCGGTGGCGGGACGGAACCGACCGCGCCAACGACGCCGACCGCGCCGACGACGCCGACCGCGCCGACGACGCCATCGTCTTCGTCGGGCGATACGGCTGCGATTATTCCGCCGGGCTGAACCTGGCTCGGGGGCATGGAAGAGGTATTTTTCATGCCCCCTTGCGCCAGCTTTCATAGTATCCCGCGACCATGCTTTTGACATTCGATAGGGTTTCGAAGCCCGTGCGTCTGGTAGGCGCGGAGAGCGCGCCGTTCGAATTTTTGAGCGTTTTCCGGTTCTGGCCATGGTGGTCGATCCAGGATGATTCCTCCGCCGATCCACAGATTTGCGTCACGCCGGCCGGCAATGGCTTTTGGCTTGAGGCGCCGTGGCTGGCTGAGCGATTGCATTACGACGATGCGGTCAACCTCGCCTGCGGCCTGGCGGTTCAAGTCAATCATTCGATGCTGCTCGAACGCCCCGACCTGCTGTGTCTCCACGGCGCCGGGATAGAAATCGGCGGCCGCCTGGTGGTCTTCCCCAACGCCTACCGCGCGGGCAAGAGCCTGTTGACCGTTTGTCTGGCGGCCGCCGGCGCGCGCGTGTTCAGCGATGACATTCTCCCCGTGGACCGTAATAGCGGGCACGGCGTGGCGCTCGGCGTTTCGCCCAGGCTGCGGCTGCCCTTGCCGGAAACGGCCGGCGGCCGGTCCAGGCGTTTTATTGACGAGCATTCCGGCGCACAGAACGTGCAGTATCTGTATGTGGAGCTCGACGAACGCCGGCAGGCGCAGTTTGGCAAACAGTCTTCGTTCGCCGGGTTCGTGCTGCTGGAGCGGTGTGACGGATCTCCTGCCACGCTGGAGCCCGTAAGCGACGGTGAAACACTGAAGCAGCTTGTCTTGCGAAATTTCGGCCGCCAGATTCCGGCGGCGGACTCGCTCGATTACTTACATGGCCTGGTGGCGTCCGCGGCCTGTTACAAATTGACCTATTCCGTCGGCGATGAAGCGGCCGATGTCCTGATGGCGCGGTTTGGCGATCAGGCGGCCCTGGCCCGTGACGTCAAGGCGAAGGCGACAACCGATATGTTGGCGCGACCCATGGATTTAAAACCTGCCAAGGGCGGTGCCCATATTCGGCGCAGCCCCGGCATCGGCGAGCGTCTGGTCGGTGACGGTTTTTTCCTGACCGATCAGACCGGCGAGTCTGTTTATCATCTCAATCTGGTCGGCGCCGGGGTGTGGCGTCTGCTTGACGGTGAATGCGGCCTGGACGAAGCGAAGTCCCTGCTTCATTACGCCTTTCCGGATATTGCGGCGGGTCGAATCGACCGCGATACGGACAGGCTGGTGCAGGATCTTGTGGATCAGGGGCTCTTGATTCAGCCAGAAATACTAGAGACCTCATAAACCGGAATTTATTTTCGTTGTGAGGGAATAGGCTGGATTTCGTAACAAATTGTAAACGATTGGACTCCGGCGCCGGGGCGCATTCTGTTAATCTAAGGACGTAAAAACAATTTCGTCGATGCCGTTTTGGTCAGGGGCCAAAGGGAAAGCGGTTAATACGGCGAAGGCCTTCTCAGGCACCGGAAAATCCGGGCACTGGCGGGTCATAAAATCGGGACAGGCAGAGGCGCGTCGGAGTCTGACTCCACGAACAAGGCGACTGTGTTTTCGCCGGGGATCGCAACGCCCCGGGTGCGTAAACATAACCGCTTTAAAGTGGAGTTTGATAAAATGGACGTTAAAAAACTGGTTACCAACAAAAAAAGTGCGGCCGGCGAAGCCGGTATCCTCGACAGTAAACAGAGGCGGGCGCTTGCCCGGCTCGGGCTGGCTTCCGTGGGCGCCTATGTGGCGCCAACGTTGCTTGCACTGCGGTCTACCGCGGTAGCGTCGATGCCGGCGGTGGAGATTGGTGTCGCCGCCTGATTGTCCGTCTTGAACCAAACCGCAAGGGGCGGCCGGGCGGGTGTTCTCCTATTCTCGTTTCCGGCCCCCCTTCGGATCGGTCCTGTACGATGGACAAGATCAAGGGGAGAGAAAAATGCTTTTAAAGTTCGATTCCATGTCGCGGCCCGTGCAGCTTGCCAGGGGCATGAAGGTTTTGCCGCATCTGATGCGGGTCTTCGCTGGCTGGCCATACCGCGAGGTCCCAAAGATCGGCAATCCCGGCGCGCTGCTGAATGTTATGCATGAGGACGGAACCTATGTGCTCGAAGCGCCCTGGCTGCGCAAGCAACTGCGCTATGACGACGTCACCGAATTGGCCCACGGGCTTGCCGCCCATGTGGCGCGGAGTTGGTTTCTGGAACATTCCGGGATGCTGTGGCTGGAAGCGGCCGCGGTAGCGTTCGGCGACCAGATCGTCGTTTTTGTCGGCGGCCCGCGGTCCGGCAAGAGCCTGCTGACGGCCTGCCTGGCGCTCAGTGGCAATAAGGTTTTCGCGGACTCTATTTTGCCGGTCTCGGTCGAAGAGCCCCAGGGCATGAGCCTTGGCATGGCGCCGCGGCTTCAACTTCCCTTGCCCGAGGAACTGCAGTACCCCCTGCGCGGGTCGATCGAGGCCCAGTTGGACAGCGGCAGCGATAAAGTCGGCTATCTGACGCCCGGCGAAGGCATTCTGGCGCCGTTCGGCCAGACGGCTCGAATTCGGGCCTTTGTCATGCTGGACCGTTCGGCCTCGTCGGCCGCGACACTCAGTCCGGCTTCCAGTGGGAAGCTGTTAAAGCGCCTGCTGCTCAACAGCTTCGGTGAGGGCATGTCCGCCGACGATTTGCTGGGAAATGTGGAACGGGTCGTCGGCGACGTGCCTTGTTTCCGCATGGCCTGGTCGGACCCGCACGAGGCCGTCAACGCCCTGCGCGCCCGCTTTGCGGTCTGGCGCACACCCGCGGCGGATCAGGACGACCAGACGAAATCGTCAACGGTCAGGAAGGCACGCCGCCGGCCCTCCGGTCCGCGCCATCCCGCGGGGCGGCAGTTCAGTCATCGGAAAGGGCTGACGGAACATCTGGTCGACGCCGATTTATTCCTGGTCAATCCAGGCGGGCAGACGATTTATCACCTGAACGGTCTCGGTGCGGGTGTGTGGCGTCTGCTTGACGGCACACATGGCCTGGACGACGTGGTGACGGTCCTCAAGGAGGCCTATCCCGATGTCGGGCCCGAAGCGGTCGAGAGCGATGTCAGGACGCTGGTCGATGATCTGGCCGACCGCGGATTGCTGATCGAGAAGGCCTGCTGATTCGGCCAGAGCATCATCCGATCTATTGGAATCGCTTATGCGATCCAATAGATCGGATAAAGATGCTCGCCCCTTGAAATTACGGGCAATTTTACCCGATCAAACTGAACCGGGCCGGTTCTGTTTGATCGGATATTGCCCTAGTCGGCCGGTCAGGCCGGGAGCCGTTGTTGCTGGTTCCGTTCGGTGATCCGGTGAAACAGTCTGGCGTATCCTTCCCGCGACTGGTCGGTGTTCCAGTTGTCCAGGATGAATTGCCGGGTCAGCTCCGGTTCGCTGGAGTCCAGCGTGCGCTGCAGGCTGTGCAATAGCGTGGGTATATATTGGGTGGGTGTCAGTCGGCCGGTTTGCGGGCACAGCGTCCTGCTGACCGATGGCGCGCAGGCGATGGCCGACTTGCCGCAAGCCTGGGCGGCCAGCACCGCGCGCGGCAGGCAGTCGCCCGAGGGACCATGGTAATAGATATCGATTGCCTGGAAAATCAATTCCGGCCTGGCCCATGCGCCAAGCACATGTACCCGTTCGTCCAGGCCCAGCCGTTTGATCAGGAGGCGTTCCTCGCGGGCGGGACGCGACTGGCCAAACAGGGCCAGATGAACAATGCCGTCCATTCTGAACATGGTATGCAATAACGCTTCGAGGCCATTCAAGGGGCTGGCGCAGCCGATTATCCGGGCCTCGCCGGGTAGTCCGACCTTGCGGCGCGCGCGGGCCTGGTCGCCGGGCGCATAACGCTCGCAGTCGATACCGGCCGGCAGGATCTCTATTTGCGCCGAGGCAGGCAACTGTTCGGCGGCTTCTTCACTGGGTGCTATAAGCAGGGGGGAAAGCCCGTCCACAACCGCGGTGAACTGCTCAAGCTGCCATTTTTCGGCGCCGGTTACGTCGCCGCAAACCGAATGAACAATATGGGATATCCCGGCTTGCCTCGCCGCATGACCGACGGTTGTCAGTTCTTCGAAACGGTGAGTATGAACGATATCGGGCCGCAAGCTCTCGAATAGAGTCTGGAGTTCCCCGGGCAGTTTGGGATCGTTCTGCAATAACTGATGGCTGTTCCGTCGACTTTGATTTTCACCGCGGCCGTTTGAAAGCCATAACAGATGTGAATCGCAGTCGAGCGCCATACCGTCATGCAAATCCGTCGCCGACGTCAAATCGTCCAGCGCATCGTTTTCGGTAACGGTTTCCATCAGTATCGGACGGTTCTGAAATGTGGGGTCGAATGCGTTCATGAATATGCTTTTTCTTACCGGGCAAATTATTGTCGGTAGACAAGCATATTCCGTGCCAGTCATTCGAGAATGGCTGAGTGGTGGTTTCCGTATGCAAAATCGTGCGATTTGGCCGTATGGAAATGCAAATTGCTTCGCAATCCGGCCGCGCGCCGTCAGCCGGTCTGGAGGAATCTCGAAAAGAACCCGCCATTGCCGCCGGAAACGGTGTTTTCGGCCTGGGCGACCGCCAGGCCGGCCATCTGCCAGCCCATCATGCCGCCATGGACGTTGTAGACATGATCGTAATGCTGGGCGAACAGGCGTTCGGCCGCCATGCCCGAGCGCGCACCCGAGGCGCAGACGATCGCCACCTTCTTGCCACCCGCGTCGGGCAGTTCGGTTCCGCCAAGTTTCGACAGCGGCATCAGTACCGCGGCCGCGATATGGGCGCGGGCATGCTCGTTGGGTTCACGAACGTCGATCAGCAGAACATCGTCCTTCCCGATCCATTCGTTCAGCGTGTTGGCGTCAACGGTCTGTACGGTGGTCATTCTCAATCCCTCTAAATATTAGTTAGTTCTTATATACAACCCGCCAAGGTCTCTTCAAGGGTTTCAGGCGTATTGCTCGCCATAATATAGCGTGACCGTGTGTTTCGCCTCGGCGAAGAACAGCCAGCGTTCCACCAGAATCCCGGCGGTGGCCGAAATCACGGCCGCCGCCAACAGCAATGTAGCGGGAAAAGACCCGCCGGCAAGTAGGGCGGCCAACAACAAAATGGACGGCAAGGCAAACAGCGCGATGACGGCGATGATGCGCAACCGATCGGCATGCTTGCGCGCCACCCGAAAGCCCATCTCGCGCATCAGGTAGTTCGTTTCGGTATGCGGCGCATCCAGCAGCCGTACCAGACCCGGTTTGCCCAGGCCGGTGGCGCTCGCCGTTGTGCTTTCGCCGCGCGTTTTCGCGATCATGTTCCAGTAGGCCAGTTTGAGCGCGGCGGCGAGCGCGAGCGCCGCCAGGGCGGTGGCATCGACCAGTGCGGACCCGAAACCGAATGCATGGGCCAGCAATGCCAGCAACAAGACGCCGGTGGCCACGCCGAGCGCCAGGTAAACCGGCGGCACAAACCTGTTCGACCAGCGCTGGATGCTCTTCAGGGACGCATAGATCATCGCCGTGCAATAGACCGTGATCAGGCAGAGCAGGGCGCCGATTACGCCCAGGGCCGCGAAGACGCCGTCGTTGCGCTCCAGCATGACCCAGCCGTATGCGTAGAGGCCGGTGGGAATGTAGGTCAGCACCGCCATCACGCCCTCGCGGGCCAGCCACGAGGATTTCCATTGGGTCAGCGCCCGCCAGGCGCGCTCCGGATGGCCGAGATGGGCGGTCGACGACAACAGTCCCGCCGTCACCAGCCCGAATGCCAGTCCAAAGCCCGCAATGCCGAACCAGCGGTCGGCCGGCAGCAAGCCCAGGGCGCCGAACAGACCGAGCCAGACCAGCAGCCCATAACCCGCGCCCGAGGCGGTGGTGAAGAAGATGACGGAAAATGCCGGATGCATGCTCTACCTCCCCCTCAACGCGACAGCAGCCGGTCGGCCCAGCGCAGGAAGGTGTTGTCGATTGTCTCGTCCACGGGCGCCAGCGCCGCCGGGGCGCCGTTCTTGCCGCGCAAATCCTTGTCCTCGCGCGCTCGCGGCGGCAGGTATTTGTTGGTTGGCTTGCAGCCCTGTTCGGGCATCAGGTCGTATCCGCCACGCGCCGCCACCAGCTTTGACACACCGGACTCCGCATCGCCCAGGTCGCCGAAATGGCGCGCCCCGGCCGGGCAGGTCGATACACAGGCCGGCACGCGGCTTTCGATCGGCAGATTCTCGTTATAGATCTTGTCGACACAGAGCGTGCATTTTTTCATCACGCCCGCGTCCTCGTCATACTCCCGCGCGCCGTAGGGGCAGGCCCAGGAGCACAGCTTGCAGCCTATGCACCAGTCGCCATTGACCAGCACGATACCGTCTTCCGCGCGCTTGTAGGAAGCCCCGGTCGGGCAGACGGTGACGCAGGGCGCGTCCTCGCAATGCAGGCAAGACTTCGGGAAATGCACGGTGCGCCCGCGGATGCCGGGCTGGTCGCTTTCCACCTCGAAACCATGGATGCGATTAAACCAGACGCCGGTGGGTTCGGCGCCATAGGGGTCATGATCGGTCAGCGGCGCCGAATGGCCGCTGGTGTTCCATTCCTTGCAGTTTACCGCGCAGGCATGGCAACCGACGCAGATATCCAGGTCGATGACCAGGCCAAGGCGGCGTTCGGTGGTGGCGGGAAGGCTGGTCAAGTCTCGCCCTCCTTCTTGCGCGCGGCCCGGGCCTTGTTGCCCCGGCCGCCGGCCACGCCCGGCACGGTCTCGGCGACTTCCCGCCGGTTGCCGATGAATTCGCGGTGGACGCCGCTGGTATGGCCGCTGGCCTCGGGCTTCAGTTTCTTGCCGTAACGCAGGGTCGCGGGCCGCCCCTCGCCGACTCCGGGCGGGCTGGACAGCGCCTCGAACATCGGCTCGGTCTCGCCGGCTTCGCTGGCAGTGCATTTCTCGATCCGCACGCGCAGATCGAACCAGGCCGCCTGGCCGGTAACCGGGTCGGAATTCGAATAGCGATAGCCGTCCCCGCGCGGCGGTAGCAGCTCGGAAATGATGTGGTTCAGCAGGAAGCCCTTGCGGGTTTCCGGCGCGTCGCCGTCCAGCGCCCAGGCGCCCTTGCGCTTGCCGATGGCGTTCCAGGTCCAGACCGTGTTGGGGTTCACCCCGTCCATCAGCCTGGCCTGCGCCTTGACCCGCCCGTGATGGCTGACCACCCAGATCCAGTCATCGTCGCCGACCCCCAGTTTCGCCCCCATTTCGCGCGCCATGTAGAGGCGGTTTTGCGATGTGATCTGGCGCAGCCAGGCGTTCTGCGAGCCCCAGCTATGGTACATCTGCATCGGGCGCTGGGTCAGCGCATGCATCGGGAATTCGGCCTCGTCGATCACGGTTTCCTCGAACGGCTGGCTCCACAGGGGCAGCGGATCGAAGAAGGTCTCGATCCTCTCGCGCTCGCTTTCCGGCGGCTGGATGTCGCCATGGCCGCGCGCCGCCAGCCGGAACTTCTGCATCACCTCGCTGTAAAGCTGCAGCACGATCTGTTTGTTGTTCTGGATCCAGCCCATGTCCTGGGCATAATTCAGATAACCCAAATTGCCGTGCTTGTAGTAATGCGCGTCTTCGGGCATCGGGTCGTGCCAGAAGCAGCCGTTCTCGATATAGCGCTCCAGTTGCTCCGGGTTGGGCGCGCCGCGGCCCTGGGCATGGCCGTCCTCGCCGCGCCAGCCGGCCAGCGGGCCGATGCCGGGGCCGCGCTCGTGATTGACGATATAGTCAGGGTAGCCGCCGGGATATTTCGGGCTGCGGTCCTTGTTGACCATGCCCGGCAGATGCAGCCGCGCCCCCAGATCCAGCAGCACCTCCTGGAAGGGCCGCACGTCGCGGTCGGGCTTGACGACAGGCTGGCGGATGGCGTCGGCCGGGCCCTCGGCCGTGCAGATCGGCCGGTCCAGCAGCGAGATACAGTCCCAGCGTTCCAGATAGGTGGTGTCGGGCAGCACCAGGTCGGCATAGGCCACCATCTCCGACGAATAGGCGTCGGAATAGATGATATGCGGGATCTTGTATTCGCCGGTTTCCTCGCTCCTGTCGGTCAGCGCATGGATCGTGCCCGGCACGTTCATGGTCGAATTCCAGGCCATGTTCGCCATGTACAGGAACAGCGTGTCGATGGGGTAGGGGTCGCCGGCCCAGGCATTGTGGATGACCATATGCATCAGCCCGTGCACCGACAGCGGATTCTCCCAGCTAAAGCCCTTGTCGATGCGCTTGGGGCGGCCGTCCTCGTCGAGCAGCAGATCCTCCGGTCCCAGTGGGAAGCCCAGCGGCGGCCCGCCCAGCGGCGTGTTCGGCTTGCCGGTGCCCGCGGTCGGCTGTGGCAGTGGCGGGATCGGCTTGGGGAAGGGGGGCTTGTAGCGGAAGCCGCCGGGCGTATCGACCGAGCCCAGCAGCATCTGCAACACATGGATCGCGCGGCAGGTATGGAAACCGTTGGAATGGGCCGAAATTCCGCGCATCGCATGCATCGAGACCGGGCGGCCGATCATCTTGTCATGGGTGCGCCCGGCCCAGTCGGTCCACTCGATATCCAGCTCGACGGTCTGTTCGAAGGCGGCGTCGGCCAGTTCGGCGGCGATGCGGCGGATGGTGTCGGCGGGAATGCCGACAGTGTCGGCCACGTTGTCCGGCGCGTAAAACTCGCTCATATAGCGCCGCGCCAGCAGCTCGAACGCGGGGATCGCCTCGCGCTTGTCCGCCAACTTGTGCTTGCCGGTCATGGCCGGCGTTGCGTCCGGCGACAGGGCGCTGACCGGCTTTTTGGTCTTGCCGTCGAAACAGAGTGGGTTGCCGTCGCGATCGCGCGCGAACAGCCCGTCGTCGGCGGCGCCCGGGTCCTGGATAACCAGCCAGCCGCCGTTGGTATAGCGCGCCAGGAATTCCCAATCGACCTTGTCGGCCTTCAGCAATTCATGGATCAGCGCGAAGACGAACAGCCCGTCGGTGCCCGGCCGGATGCCGATCCATTCGTCGGCCACCGCGGAATAGCCGCCGCGTACCGGATTGACCGAGACGAACTTGGCCTTGCCCAGCGTCTTCATCTTGCCGATGCCGGCCTTCAGCGGGTTTGAATCATGGTCCTCGGCGACCCCGAACATCAGGAAATAGCGGGTATGTTCCCAGTCCGGTTCGCCGAATTCCCAGAACGCGCCGCCGATGCTGTATAGCCCGGCCGCCGCCATGTTGACCGAACAGAACCCGCCATGGGCGGCATAGTTGGGGGTGCCGAACTGGCTCGCCCACCAGCCGGTCAGGGACTGGCTCTGGTCGCGCCCGGTGAAGAAGGCCAGGCGCTTGGGGTCGGTCTTGCGGATCGCGCCCAGCCAGCCGGCGGCGATTTCCAGGGCCTCGTCCCACTCGATTTCCTTGAACTCGCCCTTGCCGCGCTCGCCGGTGCGCAACAGCGGCTTTTTCAGCCGCGCAGGCGAATAATGCTGCATGATGCCGGCCGAGCCCTTGGCGCAGAGCACGCCCTTGTTGATCGGGTGGTCCGGGTTGCCCTCGATATAGCGGACCTTGCCGTCCTTCAGATGGACCCGGATGCCGCAGCGGCAGGCGCACATATAGCAGGTCGTATGCTTGACCTCGTCGGCCACCACCGGCGAGGTGTCGGCCTGTTCCTGCTGTAAGAAGCCCTTGCGCCCCGCGCCCATCTCAAACGTCCCTTGCTGTCGCGAACCCGCCGCGCGGCCATGCCGGCATAACGTTAGTCAAGAAATTGCTAATATATGAATTTGCGAATGTAAAGGAACGAACCGCCACAGTCCAGCACGGCGGGCCGCCCAGGGGCAAGGGCCAGTTTCCCGTGAGCTTCGGTGCAGGGCAACCTAAACCTTCCGGAACACCGCATTCGCGCCCAGGCCCGCGAGCACGGCGAAGATGATCGCCAGGATGCCGTAGGCCGCCGCGTAGTCGTGGGCGAAGTAGAAGATTTCGGCCAGCACGCCGGTCTTCTTGATATAGAGCGGCGTCGTTTGCGCGCTCACCACCTTGCCGTCCTGTATCAGGAAGACCTCGACCGTATAGTTGCCCACCGGCACATTGGTCGGGAAGGATACGTCGGTGCGGAACAGCTTCTGGCTCAGCATTTTCACGACGCCTATCTCATCGCTGTAATGGCCGACGGTCAGTTTGCGGCGAATCAATGCATCGTGGAAAACCTTGGTTTCGGCCGCCGCTCGCTCGCTGGCGCCCGGCGGCAGACGCAGATGTTCGAGCCCGAGCTGATGGCGTTCGCGCACGGCGTCGGGCAGCCATCCGCTTGGCAGCTGGGTCGACATGATGCGATAAAACGCGGGGGCGCCGACAAACGACATCTCGCCGAGATTCATCCAGATCGGCCCAACCTTGCCCTTGCGGCGGACCGTCAGATTTTCCGGCGGGCCATGGACAAGCACCACCACGTCGCCCTCGCCCTCGACCGCGCCGAATAGCAGCAGTTCGGCGCCCTCGAACCCCATGGTGATTTCCACCAGATGATCCGAAAGGTCGGCAACCAGTTCATTGGCCGCGGCCGGGGCCGGGCGCAGTGCGAGGAGAAGCATCAGGGCAGGGAGGAACCGTTTCATCAGTGCCCCCCCGCCAGCGCGATGGAATAGAGGTCGCCCGGCGTCGAGACAAGGTCGTACAACATCTTCAGGCAGACAGACACGACCATGGCGGCCAGCAGGAAGCGCATCTTCTCGCCGGGCAGCTTGGCGCCGACGCGCGTGCCGACCTGTGCGCCGATCACCCCGCCGACGATCAGGAACGCCCCCAGCAATATATCCACGGTCTGGTTCTGGTAGGCCTGCAGGAAGGTGACGTTGGCGGTGACGAAGACGATCTGGAACAGCGAGGTGCCGATCACCACCGAGGTCGGCATGCCCAGCACATAGATCATCGCCGGCACCATGATGAAGCCGCCGCCGACGCCCATGATTGCCGCCAGGATGCCGACCAGTGCGCCGATCGACAGCGGCAGCAGCGCGCTGATATACAGCTTCGAACGGCGGAAGCGCATCTTGAAGGGCAGGCCGTGGAACCAGTGATGTTCGTGCAGCCGGCGGCGCGGGCCCGAGGGCAGCTTCGTCCGGCGGATCGCCCTGATGCTTTCGATCAGCATCAACCCGCCGATGATGCCCAGGAACACCACATAGGCCAGCCGGATCACCATGTCGATATGGCCCAGCGCGCTTAAAATCTTGAACAGCCAGACGCCGAAGGTGGACCCGATAATGCCGCCGATCAGCAGCATGGTGCCCATCTTCAAATCCACATTGCCGCGCTTGAAATGCGCCAGCGCCCCGGACACGGAAGAGGCAACGATCTGGTTGGCCTCGGTGCCAACCGCGACCGGCGCGGGGATGCCCATGAAAATCAGCAGCGGCGTCATCAGAAACCCGCCGCCCACGCCGAATATACCCGACATCATGCCCACCCCGGCCCCGAGGCCGAGCAGAACAAGGATATTTACCGAAATTTCGGCAATGGGCAGATAGACGTGCATTGCTTGAGGCAGTACCCGCTGGAGTTTTTATGCGGCGATGCGAAAACGAAAACACCCGATAGCGCTGCCTCTCGGCATCGTTATCGGTACATCATTCTCGCGCCCCCGGTAAACTGGAGTGAGGTAATGGTCTCATTCGCGAGTTAATTCAAGCTTAAATAAGCAGAATCGAATACTTACGAGTGACAAACATGGGCGTGTAACATCGTCGCACCCCCGGGCGGCACGCCGCCGATTCAGGAGTCTTTCGCAACCAGTTCCGGTTCGGGCAGGCCCATCAGGTCGCTCGTGGACTTGCCCTTGGCGATCTCCGCCAGCCAGACAGTTTCGCGCGCCCGCGCCGCGCCGGCCGCGGCCTGGACCGCCCTGACCTCGGCCAGCGGCACCACGGCCACGCCGTCATCGTCGCCGATCACCAGGTCGCCCGGCGATACCGCGACACCGGCGCAGGAGATCGCGCCGTCGATGGTGCCGCCGAAACCCTTGTGCGGGCCGCGCGGCACGACGGCGCGGCAGAATACCGGAAAACCCAACGCGCGCATCTCGGCCACGTCACGCACCGCGCCGTCCAGCACGATACCGGCGATGCCTTGTTTGAGCGCCGCATGGGTCATTACCTCGCCCCAGACAGCGACGTCCTCCACCCCCATGCCGTTGACCACCAGGATCTCGCCCGGCCGCACATGGGAAATCGCCGCATGGATGATGCCGTTGTCGCCGGCCATGGCGTTGACCGTGCGCGCCTGGCCGCAAATTTGAGTGCCCGGCGCGATCGGTTTTATGGCGGCGGCCATGATCTGCTCGCGATTCATGGCGTCGCCCACCTGGCTGGCGGCCAGCCCTGAATATCCGTTCAGGAACTCCCGCGACAGGATCTCGAATGTCACCTCATGCCGACGCAGCGCCATTGGTTTTCTCCTGATTTTTCATGCGAATCAAGGCCATTATGCCAGCCCCGTCAGGACCGGCAAGCATGTTCCCGCGCCAGGAGGGTTCGCGCCGCCGATCACTCCGCCGCGTCGCTCGTCTTGCCCAGCGTCTGTTCCTTCATCAGGGTGACGAATTCCGGCTTCAGTTCGCCGATGCCCTCGCGGATGAAGGTCTCGCGCATGGTGAAGGCGTTGCCGCCGTGGGCGGTGAACTTGCCGCGCGGCGTTGGATTGCTGACCTCCGCCCAGTGGCCGGGCTGCGGCCCCGCGCCCTCGGCCACGATCGCCATCGGCTCGACCTCGTCCATCGCCGGCGGGTTGGTGACCGCCATGGTCTCCCAGGAAATCTCCAGCGGGATATTGTTCGGGTCGAAAAAGTAAATCGACCAGATGATACCGTGGTCCACCGCGCCATGCACCTTCACGCCCGCGGCCTCCAGTTTGTCCTTGAAGGCGAACAGCTCTTCCACGCTGTCCACGCTCATCGACAGATGGTCGAAACCTAGCGGCGCCGAACTGCGTTCGCCATGGAATTTGTATTCCATGGGCGCGGCTTCCTCGTACTCGAAGAAGGCGATCTGGTTCGCTTCCCCCAGCTTGAAGAAGTAATGGCGATAGCCTTCATGCCCGATTCCGGCCTCCAGCCGCAACTCCAGCAGGTCGCGCCAGAAGCGGATGGTTTTGGTCAGGTCGTTGGTAATGAAGGCCAGATGGTTGACGCCGGTAAGTTTCATCGCCTGTTTCCTCTGTCTCTCTTGGCCCGATACTCTAGTCTATACCTAAACCGTCTCGCCCACCGTTCAACTTTACCGCATCACCCGCCCACCGTCGAAGACGATGGTTTGGCCGGTCATGAAGGCGGCCTCGGCTGAGGCCATGAAGATCACGAATTCGGAGACCTCGGCAAAGTTCGACATTCGGGCCAGCGGAGTGACGGCGACGACTTCGGCCAGCTGCGCGTCGGTATAGAGCTCGCGCACGATCGGGCTTTCCACATAGCCCAGCGCCAGCGCGTTTACGTTCACATGCGGCGCCAGCTCCAGCGCCATGCATTTGGTCAGCATGTTCAACCCGGCCTTGGAGGAACAGTAGTTGGCGGCGTTCCGGCGCGCATCCACCGCTGTCACCGCCGAGATATTGACGATGCTGCCGGCCCCCGCCGACACCATGGCCCGGCCCGCGGCCTGTGAGCACAGGAACGGTCCCTTCAGGTTCACGCCCACGACCCGGTCCCAGTCATCCTCGTTCAGTTCCAGGAATGGCTTGTCGATATTGATCCCGGCATTGTTGACCAGGATATCGACGCCGCCGAATGCCTGCAGCACAGCCGCGACCATGGCCTCCACCGCCGCTCTGTCGGTGACATCCGCGCATACGGCCATCGCCTCGCCGCCGGCCGCCGCGATCTCGTCCACCACCGCCGCCGCGCCGTCGGCCGAGGCGCTGTAATTCACCGCCACCCGGGCGCCGCGTTTCGCGAAATCCAGCGCCAGTTGCCGGCCGATCCCGCGCCCCGCGCCGGTAACGATAACGGACTTGCCTTCGAATTGATTCATGTTGGCCTCCATGAGGTTGGGCGAGGGGGTGTCTGGATATTATACAGAACATTCGATAATCCCGATGCGCCTTGACTCCCGCCTTGCCCGGCGGCGACAATCCGCCCCGAGCGGTAACGCCGCGACCGAAAGCAAGGGGAAGGTTCATGAAGGTATCCGACATCGTCGATGTCAATCGCGGTCTGGTGGGGACGGTCATGTCCGGCGATCCGGTATCCGCCGTCATCGCCCTGATGGCGGAAAAGCACGTCGGTGCGGTGGCCGTGGTCGATGGCGAGGGAAACATGGCCGGCATCCTGTCGGAGCGCGATATCACCCGGGGCCTGCATGAATCCGGCGCCGCCGTGCTCGACCGGCCGGTGAGCGAGCTGATGACCGCCAATGTGGTCGGCTGCATGCCGGAAACCGACGTGCGCGACGCCGCGGATATGATGATCCAGCATCGCATCCGCCACCTGCCGGTGCTGGACGGGTTCCGCCCGCTGACCATCGTCTCGATCCGCGACATCGTCGCCATTCGCCTGGCGGCCCTGGAGGCCGACAACGAAATCCTCCGCGCGCAATTGCAGGAAATTGCATCAGGGGGCGGATAACGCCCGCCGCGCCGCGAAAAGTTTAGTGAACCACAGAGACACAGAGACAGGGAGAATAAAATCTCTGCGCATTCTCCGCGGCCCTCGGCGGTTCAAAAAGCTTGTTAACGCCGAGGACGCAGAGGTTACGCGGAGGACGCCAACTTCGCAAAGGTCGCCCCCGCACCGTGGACGCCATCCGCAAGACCCTCGAATCCGGCGGCGTCGAATTCATCCCCGAATACGGCGCGGCCCAAAAGTCCTCCCCCTCGATGGGGGAGGATTTAGGAGGGGGTGCGCACCGCCGGAACCGTAGTCCCACCATGCGATACCCGCGCAGCCAGCCGCCGCGTCACCCCCACCCCGGCCGGAAGCCGTGACCGGGATACCGCTCCAGAAACGCCCAGGCCAGGACATGACAGGCCCCGCAGGCGAAGAACACCCCGTCGGGGAGGTTCCAGCGGAGGACGGGGGCGCGTTTTATCGTGCCGGGGATCTTGTGCATGGGGGTGAGTATGGCACGGGGGGGATTGATTGTCGTGTCCCTGGAATTCCCCTCAAGACCGCAAAGCAGACTCTTTCGGGAACCCGGTAGAATTTCCGTTCCTGGCCAACGCCGGACCGT